>NZ_CAXBDC010000021.1:0-49201 GCF_963974195.1 uncultured Nisaea sp. | reverse complement strand
GCCCGCGAGGCGGTGCATGTCGCAACCATTCTGGACCGCGCGCTGGCGTGATCCTGCACTTAGGAGAAGACCAATGACCTACAAGTCCGGACCCCATTTCCTGCAGATCCCCGGGCCAAGCCACGTCCCTGACCGGATCCTGCGCGCCATCGGTCAGCCGACGATCGACCATCGCGGCCCGGAATTCCAGACCCTCGCAAACGAGGTGCTGGCGAAGGTGAAGCCGATCTTCCAGACGGAATGCCCGGTCGTGATCCTGCCATCGTCGGGCACCGGTGCCTGGGAGGCCGCCCTGGTCAACACCATGAATGTTGGCGACAAGGTGCTGATGTTCGAGACCGGCCAGTTCTCCTCGCTCTGGGCCGAACTCGCCACGCGTCTCGGGCTGCAGCCGGAGGTGATCCCCGGCGACTGGCGCCATGGTGTCGATGCCGCAGCCATCGAGGCACGGCTGCTGGAAGACAAGGGGCACGAGATCAAGGCTGTCTGTGTCGTCCATAACGAGACCTCGACCGGCGTCACCTCGAAGATCCAGAAAGTCCGCAAGGCTATCGACGCGGCGAACCACCCGGCTCTGTTCATGGTGGACAGCATTTCCGGCCTGGGCTCGGCCGAGTATAAGCACGACGAATGGGGCGTGGATGTCACCGTCAGCGGCTCGCAAAAGGGCCTGATGCTGCCGCCGGGTCTCGGCTTCAACGCGGTCGGCCCGAAGGCATTGAAGGCGAGCGAGAATGCCCGCATCAACCGGTCCTACTGGGACTGGAAGAGCCAGATCGGCATGAATAAGGACGGCTGGTTCCCCTATACCCCGGCAACCAACCTGCTCTACGGCCTGAACGAGGCCTGCGACATGATGATGGAAGAGGGCTTGGACAATGTCTTCTCCCGGCACGAGCGCTTCGCCGAGGCGACCCGCCGCGCTGTCCGGACCTGGGGCCTTGAAGTGCTCTGCCAGTCCGCCGACGAATACAGCCCGGTTCTGACCGCCGTCGTCATGCCCGACGGTCACAATGCGGATACCTACCGGGCGACCGTGCTCGACAAGTTCGACATGTCGCTCGGTTCAGGCCTCGGCAAGGTTGCCGGCAAAGTGTTCCGTATCGGCCATCTCGGTTACTTCAACGACCTGATGCTGATGGGCACGCTCTCCGGTGTCGAGATGGGTTTTGCCGTTGCCGGTGTGCCGCACAACAAGGGCGGCGCCCAGGCCGCGATGGAATATCTGACCGGCAACGCCTGATCCGGAGGTTCACTGTTCCCGGAACCCCCGGAACATGAGCTGATAGAGAGGGCCAAGCAGATAATCGGCGGCGGTTCGTGTTTCCGTCAGAAGAGCGATATCCGCCGCCATTCCTACCTTGAGAGCGGATATCGTTCCCTTTTGGCCGCTGCCGGCGTCGAACCGCAGCCTTGCTTCGTAGTAAGGCCGGCCGGTTACCGCATCCTCCAGCAGATCCGCCGAGATCCGAACGACGCGGGCATGCAGCGGTGGCCGGTCTTTCCAGCGATAGGCTCTGATGCGGACTTCGGCCAGTTGGCCGCGATAAACCGCATCGATATCCGCCGCGCGGATGCGGGCATCGACCACCAGCTCGTCCTGCCGGGGGATGATGCTCAGGATCTCTTCTCCGGGCTGGGCGACGCCGCCGATGGTATGGAAGGCGAGGTCGACAACCTCCCCCGAGGCGGGCGCGCGTATCTCCGTGTTGCGCAGCCGGTCGCGGGCGCTTTTCAGTTGCTGGCGCAGTGCCGCGATTTCGTTTGAGGTTTGGGTCAGGGCTTCCGCGCGTTCCGTCTGGCTCTGGTTCTTGAAGGCCAGCAGGTTGAGCCTGGCCGCCGCCAGGTTTTCCTCGGCCTGGGCGATGTTGCTCCGGAGCGTATCCCGTTTTCCCAGAAGGGTTTCGCGGGCGCGCTTGAGGGCGAGCAGCCGTGGCTTGCGCTCCAGCCCCTTGTTCAACAATGTTGCAACATCCGCTGTTTCCTCTTCCAGCATCGGCAACTGCCTGTCCACGGAACGGAGCTGCCCTTCCAGGGACCGGACTTCCTCCTCTATTTCCGCGATCCGGCGGGCCAGAACCAGCTCCTTGCCATGCTGTTCCCGGCGTGCGGCCTCGAAAAGGGTCTGCTCGATTTCCATCACGCGGGTGGCCGTTGGATCCGTGGCATCCCGGGTCAGGGCCGGCGGCCAGTCCGGCTGGCTCGCACCGCGCAGGGCGGCGGACAGGCGTGCCTCCCGTCCGAGGGCCTGGATGAAGCGATTGCGGATCATGTCATGCTCGGCCCAGGCTTCCGTCGGGTCGAAACGCAGCAGCGGTTGCCCGGCGGTGACACTGTCTCCTTCCGACACCAGAAGCCGTATGATCCGCCCGCCATCCCGGCTCTGAACCGTTTTCTTATAGGATTGCACCAGGACGCGGCCCTCTGCGAGTACGGCGGCATTGAGCGGCACGAGCCAGCTCCAGAGCACAACCCCGATAATAAAAAATATGATCACGGCGAGCGCTGACAGGGCTATCGGGCCGATGTGGGGGGAGGGCGGGATGCCCTCGGTTCGATAATTGGCGAGGGCACTCATCATGCGGCTGGCTCAGGCAGGTGAGGGGGAAGGGTGGCTGACGGGGCTGGGGCGGGCACGGCGATTTTTATAACGGCGCCCTGATCGAGCAGGATTACCCGGTCCGCGCTGCGCAGCATTTCCTGGCGATGACTGGCGACAACAATCATCCGGCCCCGCTCTTTCAGCCATTTGAGCGTGGTAATCAGGGTGTTCAGCGCGGTTTTGTCCAGATTGCTGTCGGGCTCATCCAGAAGGATCAGTGCGGGATCGCCGTAAAGGGCGCGGGCAATGCCGACCTGCTGCCGCTGACCACCGGTCAGTCGCGCGCCATTGCCATCCATGGGGCTGTCATAACCGTTTGGCAGTTGCCCGATCAGATCATGAATTCCCGCAAGTTTTGCTGCCTTGACCGTGGCATACGGGTCGCAGTTCGACATCCGGGAGATGACCGTGCGGACTGTGCCGCCAATGAGCTGAACCGATTGCGGCAGATAGCCGATATGGCTGCCAAAATCCTCCCGGTTCCAGCTATGGGTATCGTGTCCGTCCAGTGTGACGAAGCCGACGGTCGGCTTCCACAGGCCGGTCATCAGTTGCAGAAGGGTGGTTTTCCCGGATGCCGCCGCTCCCGCGATACAGATGAACTCGCCGCTGCCGACATCGAAACTGACGCCTTTCACGGTCGGGCGCGGCGCGCCGGAGGGCACGAAAGAGACACGCTCGAGCCTCAGTCTGGTGGATGGGCGGGGCTGGGGCATGGAAGAGCGCTGCAGGCGTGCGGGCTCGGCAAGGATGGCCGCAATACGCCGGGCCGCCGCCGCCGCCGCGTTCCAGTGCCGCCAGCGGTCAAGCAATTGCTCCAGCGGTGCGAGGGCACGCACAAGGATGATGGAGCTGGCGAGCAGCGTGCCGAAATCCGCCGCCTGGTCCAGCACCAGCAGGGTGCCGCCACCAAACACGGCCAACTGTACGGCAAGGCGGATACCCTTCGCCGCGCTTAGAACCATGGCCTGGCGCTGCGCCCCGCGCATGTTGGCCGTGATCATTGCCGCGTTATGGGCGCGCCATCGCCGGGCAATACCGGCCAGCATTCCCATGGCATCGATGACTTCGCCACAGCGCAGGGTCTCGCCGATTTCCCGGTAGGCGACTTCCGCGCGTTCACTGCTTTGCCGGGCTGGCGTTCTGGTCAGGAGGTCGTTCGCCACAGCGAGCAGCAGCAGGACCGTCCCGGCGCCGAGACCAAGCCATCCGAAATAGGGATGCAGCAGGAAGAGCGCGGCGAAGAACATCGGCGCCCAGATCATCTCAAGGCCGGCGGTGAGCGAGCCGCCTGAAACGAAATCACGCAGCAGTCCGATATCCTTGAGCAGTTCCGCCGGTCTTTCTCCGCCACTGAGAGAAAGTGCCGAGATTGGCGCAATGACAACCTCGCCCAGCCGCTCCGCGAGCCAGCCGGAAAGGCGGTGGTAGGTCAGGCTGCGCAAATAATCGAGGATGGCATAGAGCAGGATCGCCCCGCCCGCGAGGAGCGACAGGCCGGCAATCGTCGCAACGCTGCCGCTTTCCGTCACGCCGGAGAACAATTTCAGCATGTATAGGGGAGGAATGAACATTGTGAGTGAAATGACGAAACTCAAAACAATGCAAAGCATCAGTCCAGGGATGCATTTCGTCAGGATTGATCGAAGTTGCAGAGAGCAAGAATGGTCCGCATCATTTTGCTTCGGCATCATTTTTTGATTCATCTCAATGCGACCAATAAGTTTGCATTCTTAGCCGAATTTCGCGCAATTACTGGCTCTGCGGTAATTTTTTCTTTTAAGAACATGTTTGTTCTTTAGCCGTGGGCTGCTTCTTGGTCAGCCGATACTGATGTAGGAACCGATGTCGCTGAGCAGGTCCTGGGCATTCAGACCGTCGATGGTGACGACATTGCCTCCGCCGAAATCGATCACCGCATTGCCAAGCGCATCGCTGGAGATGCGGGTGCTGAGATCGCCCGGTTCGGTAACCTGCAGACCATTGATCCCCGTTGAGACGACGATCGTGTCGGTCCCGGCGACAAAGTCATGGATGACATCGACGCCGCTGTTGCTCCGGAAGATGAATTGATCGCCGCCGAGATTGCCATGCAAGGCGTCGTCACCGCTCCCGCCATCCAGCATGTCCTCGTTCTGGCCACCATACAGAGTGTCGTTGCCGGCACCGCCGAAGATCGTGTCGTTCTGCTGATTTCCGTAGACGATATCCCAGCCCGCGTTGCCATGGACGATATCCGCGTCCCGGTTGCCCATGAGAAAATCGCCATCGGCACCGCCGGATATATGGTCTTCCCCCTGTCCGCCGAAGAGGCTGTTGGCGCCTGCGTCCGCGGCAAGCGTGTCGCTTCCCGTGTTACCGTAGATAATGTCGTTCCCGATCCCTCCAATCAGGCTGTCGGAGCCGATGCCGCCCTGCACAAGGTCGTCGCCGAGACCCGCATCGACGGTGTCCGAGCCACTGCCTGCCTGAATATTGTCGCCGCCGCCGCTGCCTGTGATCAGGGCATCTCCCGACCCCTGAATGATCAGGGTCTTTCCCGTCTCGGAGTCGGGGTTGAGGGACAGTGAGATCTGTTTGCCGTCTGGGGCCAGGGCGGTTGCCAGGGTCGTCTCGTCGGACAGGACAAATGGTGCGGGGCTATCGCCACCGGATGAGCTGTCGGATGCTTGAACCGTCACGGTCTCGACGGAGGATTCCGATAAGCCGAGCGAATCCAGAAAGTCGCGAATGAGGGTGCTCTGCTCCGCGTCTATGTTCCGGTTTTCCGCCGGATCGAACATGCCTCCTACCAGGGATGCCATCTGATCTTTCTCCCGCTCGCCTGCAGCTTGTCCCGGCGCATTCAGTCTTTCCGATAGCCCTGCGGTACGACCATGAATGTGTCCTGATAATGCAGGGCTCCCGGTTTTTCCGCCCATTTCCCGGGGTCGTAACCGACAATCCGGAGGCCGCTGTCTTCCAGCATCCGGGTCCAGGTCGCGCGGGTGTAGCCGGCGAAGAAATCCTGACCCTGATAAGCGTAGTAACTGCCCTGCTCTTCCTGCGAGACAGACCGGTGCTGGCCGGTGCGGCGGACGAAATCGAAAAAGAATTCATCAATGATGAAACAGGTCAGATACGCGCACCCGCCTCTCTTCAGTACCCGTGATAGTTCCGCGAAATAGGCGATGCAGTCCTGCTTCTGGAGATGGGTGAAAAGGGATATGGCAAAGGCGAAATCGACCTCTTCATGGTGCAGCTCGGAGAGATGATAGCGGTTGGCGGCGCCAGGGGTGCGCGGCTCGAAATAGTAATTATTGACCGCCTCTCTCTGAATGAAGTGGATGCTGCCTGTGGTGGAGGAGACATTATTCCGGCACCAGTCGAGTCCTTCCCGCCAGACGTCGATACCGTAATAGGCACCGTCATCCAGGTGGCTGGCGAACGGAATCGCCAGGCGCCCGCAACCGCAGCCAAGATCGAGGATTGTGTCCGTCCGCTCGACAGTGCCGCGCTGTACCAGTTCACCGAACAGATCGCACATCGTGGCGCGGAAATGAGCCTCGTCCGGGCTTCCGACAATATTCATCATGGCCGGTGGCGGCAGCGTGTCCGGCGCCATGGACCAGCAGCGCTCGATGGTCTGCCGGACCCGTTGCGCCTTGGCCTCGGCGGCCTCGGCTTCCGTCTGAAGGGTGCGGATATAGGCGCTGGCGGCTGGAAGCGGTTCTGTCATCGGGCCGGCGTCCGTTGCTGGCTGACCGGCTCCGCATGCGGCCGTGGCCGCCCCTGCTGCCGGCCGAACTTGGTGAAGTGGTCAAAGGCAGTCTTGAAACGGCCCTCGGCAATGGCCCGGGCGATGTCGGGATTCTCCGCCCGGTATGCAAATTCGTCGAAATCCGGTGGCGGCTGTATCACGGTTGACCGGATGTAGTGATCGGCCAGGCCGGAAAGCTGAGGGATCAGGTCGCCCGCCTCGACGGCAAGGCCGCGGGTGCGGATGATCTCGGTGACGGTCATTTGCAGCAGGACCCAGCGCCGGTCGAGCTCCTTCTCCTGTGCCGCACAGCGGGCTTTCAGCCTGTCCAGTTCGGAGTCTTCGGGCATGGAACGGGACATTCCGGCGGGAGCTGTCTCAAGACGGGATCTCAGGTCCCCCAACCCATAGGCCTGGCCCATCAGACCCGCGAGTGTGGCGAATTGCGGTTCATGCGCCGCCCGCCGCAGATAGCGGTTTCTCAAGATGGCACTGAAGGCGACATGCGGGTTTTCGCTGCCGCTGTCGGAATTCGCGTAACTGCCGCCGCTCTCCTGGCCTTCGTTTGAGCGGTGGTGATAGTTCGCCAGGGGTAGCGGCAGGACACCGATATCGGCATCCATCAGGAAGCGCAGATTGAAGTCCCAGTCCCCGAGCACCGGGAGGCTTTCGTCAAACCCGCCAAGGCGTTCCCATAAAGAGCGCCGGAACAGGAAGGATATCGGCGGAAACACATTACCGGCCGCCATTTCGGCGATTTGTACATTCTGGAGCCAGTTGTTGAAGGGGCGGCGGCCGCATTCAAGCACCCTGCCTTCGGAGAGGACCTCCTCAACATGGGTGCTGTGGCAGACGACACCGTCATACAACGGCCCATGCCGGTTCAGAAAAGCGACAGATTGTTCGAGGTAATCCGGCTCCCAGCTATCGTCGTCGTCGTGAATGACGATCAGATCGGACGCGGACGCGCGAATGCCGGCGTTGGAGGCGGCTTCCATGCCCGTGCTTTCCGGATGTGAACGGAAGATGATGCGGGTCGGATCGACGAGGGATTTTTCGATGATTTCCCGCACCGGCTCCGGGTCGCCGCCATCATTGACGATAACCCAGTACAGATTCCGATAGCTCTGCCCGGCCACGCTGCGGGCGGCCCTTTCAAGCAGCAGGGGGCGATCCTTGGTGCGGGTAATGATTGCGACGCCGGGCTCATCCTGTTTTGCCGGGCGCGTTGCTTGCGCCCGCAAGATGCGCTGCGCCCGTTGCCGCCGCTCCCCGTCGAATTCGATGGCGGCTTGTCCCGGTTGCCAGAGTGCATCGTCGATCCGCTGTTGCGGTGTGTCGCCGGGAAAACGATCTTTCGCGGGCAGGATGACGGAGACGGAACCGGCGCGTCCAAGATCCAGTGAGCGCGGCTTCAGGGTCAGCAGGTGCAGGTCATCCCTTGTCGGTGCGGTAATCATGTCCGGGAGCTGTGTCAGGGCCATTGCGCAGGAGGCTGCAATTTTCCCGGGGCTGTTCGCCGCATGCGCGTTGATATGGGCGACAACGCCCTCAAAGGCCGGATCGGGCAGACTGTGTGCGCCATGCGCGGTGTGATCCAGCGGGGCTGGCTGCTGTGCCGCCTCGATATCGTCCTGGCCGATATGCTCAACGGAAGGGAGTGCGGGCTCCAGCAGGCTCTCGATCAGATGACGGTGCAGGATGATGGCGGTAACGGGATCGTCCGGATCGTAATGCGGGCTGTTGAACATCAGGCCGGACATTTTCCGTGGCCGGTATCCAAGAATCTCGGTCCGCGCCGTGCAGCCGAAATAGAGGCCGGTCCAGTCCCGCTCGGGAAAGGCCTGTTCCAGCAAGAGCTGCTGTGTCCCGCGCCATCCTGTATCGATCAGGATAAGCCGGTCCGCACCGCCGGCGAGAGCATCGAGATACTCCGCAAAGAGACGGGATTGATGCTGCAGGTGCTGGCGCACGCTTTTTGCGATGGGCAAGTCCGTGCGCAGGAATTCGTGAAGGGGCTGTTGCGGGATTGGCGGCAGGGCTCCGTTCTTCCCGGAAGGAGGCTGTGACCTTACCAACGCGCGAACAATGCTCTCCAAGGATTCCCCCTCCATCTCCCTGCCGAGAGCTGTCAAGGCGAGATCCGGAGTGGGGCCGTAAGCCGCCTTGACGGCCATCAGGCGGGAGGCGCGAAAGAGCGCGGCATTGGCGGGAAAGGGCAAGCCCCGCTGCTTCAGCCAGATGCCGTAGAGAGCCTGAATTCGGAGGCCGGCGCGGAGGGTGAACAGGATGCGGTCACGACGCGGGTCCGTTTGCATGAGATGTGCGTGCAGCTTCAGCAAATAGAGATTGAGGAGCGGGCCAAGCAGATCCCGGCCGATCTCCCCGAGGGTTCTTGGTTCGGTTTTTTGCCGTGTCATGGCGTGAACCTGCATTCCTGCCTGAAGCCGCTCTCCAGAACGGGGATCCGCGCGAGGGTTTCGGCGAAGCAATCCCGGCGTGCGTCCAGCTCTTCGCCGGGAAGCGGCAGATAGAGAGCGTTCCAGCCAGAGCGCTTCGCGCTGCGATAATCATCTTCCAGATTGTCGCCGATATGCAGCGCGCGGCCCGGGGCGGCACGCATGGTCCGGGCAACATGGCCGAACAATGCGCCTGCCGCTTTACTGCCGTGACCATCCGCCGAGGAGAAAATCCGAGGACGCCTCTCGCCCGCCTTCAGGGCGGAAAAGATGCGTCCGATCTGACTGCTGTCCAGATACATATCCGACAGGAAGACGATTGGCAGTGACGGAAACCGCTCTTCAATCGCTGCAACAAGCGGATTGAGGGAAAGGTTCTCGATCTCGCATTCCAGCTCGGTCTGGATATAGAGCGCGGCCAGATCCGGCCGGTTGAGGAGCGTGCAAACGGCGTTGGCGATGGCGCTGAGTGATGGGTCGCCGTCAGCTAGGGAATCCCGCTGCATTCCGTAGGCGGCGCGTGCGGCGATGAGCCGGGCGAGCAGTATGTCTTCCGGGTCGATATTCGCGCTGGCGTCAGAGCCGGATATGACTTGCTGGAAGCGCTTCGAATGTGTCCGGAAACGGTCCAGTTCCGGCGTTGTCGCGCGGAGCAGGGCCGTATCGAAAACATCGATCGACAGCAGCTCAATCGATTTTGCCGAGATAACCTGGCTGATCAGATCGAGGATTTCGGAAAGATTTTCAGGATCATCGTAAAAGGTGCGCAGGTTCGCGCTCGCGATCATCCTGGCGAGAGACGGGGCCATTTCTTGGCCAATTGGCGCATAGCTATTACGCCCGGCGCCGCTATCGATTTTCCCGTGCCTGTCCATCGATCCCGGTCCTGCATCGTAGAGCGCCTTTGCTCCCGATTCTGGGGATCGTGCCAGCAATCCAATTGCAATTAAAGATTATTTTGCATGCCGGGTTATTCTCCATAAAGGTATATTCATCATGGTCCCGGCATGCGGATATTGGCGCGTTAGTTCAGGAAATCGGGCTCTTCCTTCTCCAGCATCCGGCGCAGCGCCTTGAAATGCCGGTCCGCGACCCGGGCGTTTTCGGTGGAGGCCTGCTGGCGGGTGTGGGAGCGGACCCGCTCTGAAATCGTGCGCATTTTCTGGCCGGTGGATTTCGCCAGCACCTGCACCTTGGCGGCCCGTTCCAGATAGTAAAGGTCGTTGAAAGTATCCTGCACCGTGGCGCCGGTGGTGATGACACCATGGCAGGCGAGGAACAGGATCGCGTTATTACCCATCTTGCTCGCCATCCGCGCGCCTTCATCCTCGTCCAGCGCCAGTCCTTCATATTCGTCGTCATAGGCGATGCGCCCGTCGAACATCAGCGCATTCTGTTCACACATCTCCAGCCGGCCGCCTTCCAGCAGGGTGAGGGCGGTGGCATAGGGCATATGCGTATGCATGATGCAGACCGCGCTCGGCACGTGTTTGTGCATCTGGCTGTGAATGAAGAAGGCCGTGTCCTCGACCGTCTCCGACCCTTCAAGGACAGTGCCGTCACCGTCGCAGAGCACCATCGAGGAGGCGGTGACTTCAGACCAGTGCCAGCCGAACGGATTGATCAGGAACCGGTTGCCGCGCATCACGCCGTCATCGTCGGGCAGGGCCAGCGAGAAGTGATTGTCGACGCCTTCATTGAGGCCCATGCGGGCGGACCAGCGCAGTGAACAGGCGAGATCGATGCGGGCTTGCTGAATGTCCGTGGTCATGGCTGGTCTCCCTCCAGGCGAGCTTATCAATGGGTAAGAATTTGTTGTTTTGCCGACGATAGACCGGGCGTTAGGGTCCCGTGAAGTGCCAAGCGGTGCACGGTACCGGCCCGGGCCGGCGTCAATTTCAGAAAGTAACGGGGGCGGAATGGCCGAGAAAAGCTGCGCTGACGCGATTGTCGGGCTGATGGAAAGCTACGGGATCGACACGATCTTCGGAATTCCGGGTGTGCATACCGTGGCTTTCTACCGGGCGCTGGTCTCGAGCGGTCTGCGTCATGTGACGCCCCGGCATGAGCAGGGCGCGGCGCTGATGGCTTACGGATACGGCCTTGCAACCGGTCGCCCCGCTGCCTGTTCGGTCATTACCGGGCCGGGATTGCTCAATGCCGCAACCGGGATCGGTCAGGCCTATTCGGATTCTGTGCCGATGCTGGTCGTCGCTGCCGCGAACAAGAGTAACGAGCTCGGCATGGGGCAGGGCTTCCTGCATGAAATGCCGAACCAGAATGACGCGGCGCGGACCGTCACCGCCTTCAATCACCAACTGCGGGCTCCGGAAAATCTGCCGGAAGTGTTTGCGCAGACCTTTGCCCGGTTTGACAGTGGGCGCCCCCGTCCGGTCGGGCTGGAGGTGCCGCGTGATCTGTTTGACCAGATGGCCAATGTTGATGGCGCCGCATGGCCGCGGACGCCAAAGCCCGGTCCTGATGCTCGTGCGGTAACCAAAGCGGCGGAACTTCTCTCCAGCGCGGAACAGCCGGTACTGCTGCTCGGCGGCGGGGCGAAATGGGCCGGAGCCGAAGCGTTGGCACTGGCGGAGCGGCTTGGCGCCATGGTCGTGACAACCACGGCCGCCAAGGGAGCGATCCCGGAAACCCACCCCCTCAGCGCCGGGGCGACGCTTGAGCTTGAGCCGACCCAGCGGGCGCTTGCGGCTGCCGATATCGTGCTCGCTGTCGGCTCCGAGTTGGCGGAGACCAGTTTCTGGACGAGTGCCGGGAGCATCCGGCTCGGCGACAAATTGATCCGGGTCGATATCGATCCGGCGCAGCTTGTGCGTGGTTTTCGGCCCGATCTTGCGATCCTGGGAGATGCCGCTCTGACCATGGCGGCTCTGACGGAGCAGCTTGGTGGCACGCCTGCTTCCGGTGCCGAAGAACGCGCGGCGCGGCTCTGGGCTGAGAACCGTGCGGAGCATGAAACACCCGGGACGATGAACCGGTGCCGCATGCTGAACATGCTGGCCGAATATCTGCCGGAGAATTGTTTCATCTCCCTCGATTCGACGCAGGTCGCCTATACCGGCGCGTCCTACTTCCGGATCGGCCATCCCAATGGCTGGCATTTTCCGAACGGCTTTGGAACGCTCGGCACCGGGGTACCGACGGCGATCGGCGCGAAGCTCGGCGCGCCGGAGAGGCCGGCCATGGCGATTGCCGGCGATGGCGGGCTGCTGTTCACGGCGGAGGAACTGATCGTCGCGGCGGAGCTGCGCATGCCCTTGCCGGTGGTGGTCTGGAACAATGGCGGCTATGGCGAAATCCGCGATCACATGATCAATGCGGGTGTGCAGCCGCTTGGCACGGACCTGCTGGTGCCGGATTTCTCCGCGCTCGCGGCGGCCTATCACTGCGGCTATGCCCGGCCCGAAAGCGCGGAAGGCTTCGGCACTACACTCGCCGAAGCCTTCGCGGCAGCGGGACCGACCCTGATCGAACGCCGCGTTTCTGAATGCGTGAGGTTAACCGCCGAGCAGCTCTTTAGCCTTCTCGAGAATCGGCTCCGGCAGCCGCGTCGGTTTGCGGGCGTCGAGATCGAGATGCACGCCGAACTGGCTGAGTTCGGCCAGCCGGATGTTCTTCGTCGTATCCATCAGGCGATGCACCATCCGAATCGAGGAAGAGCCGACATGGGCGACCGTGCTGTCGATATGCACGAGGTCGCCGCTATCCGGCCAGTGATCCATCTCGATCTGGAATTCGAAGGTCGAGAAGCCGCGTCGGTTCTCGCGCAGATAGGACGGGCTCATGCCGATGGTGGCGAGGGCATGGAAGCCGGAGCCGGAGAACTGGTGAATCAGCCCGCCCAGGCCGAGTTTGCCTGTCCAGTCGAGATCGCTTGGCCGGACCACGTCCATCCCGGCGCGGACCCATTTCGCTGAGGCCGCTGCGGGCGCCCGTTCTTCCTTCGCCGGGCCGTCCCAATCGACGGCGGAGCCGGTCAATGCAGCACCGTCCAGGGTCTGCTCCATCGTGGTGCAGAGTTTCCCGCTCTCGGAATTGAACAGCTTGTGGGCAATGACGGGCCGGAAGCCGGTTTCGATCAGGCCTGTCTCGATATGGAACAGGTCGCCTTTCCGGAGTTCGGCGTGATAGCGCGTGTAGCAGTCCGTCGTGCGCGCCTTGCTCGGGTCGACGCCATGGTCGCGGAGGAAGCGCCAGCCGGCCGCTTCGAATTTTTCATAGTAATAGGCGACGGTGAAATGTTCGACAACGTCGCATTCCCAGGCTTTGACGTCGCCCCGAAAGGTTTCGGAGAATCCAGAACTCATATCCACTTTCCAGCTTTGCAGAATCGGAGCCTGACTATAGGCCGTTCCACTCAATGATCGTCAATTCCCCAAATTCTGCGATGCTGTGCTTCTATTACTTGAAAAAAATGGAGAATCGGGCGATACGCCAAAGTCTTACGTTCTCGGTGATCGATAAATTTTGCGGAAAATTAAAGATAGATAGAATTGAGAGGCCGGGTAAATTTCAGTAAACGGTTAATAAAGTCATGGTTAAAATAAATTCTATTATTTTTTCATGCGGGTTCGCGGGGGGATAGTTTGGCGATTAGCTGGCGACAGAACAAAGTGGTGAAGCGCGTAAGGCGCCTCTGGTTCGCTTTTCTGCGCACGCTTTCCGTTGACGAGACAAAGCTTGAAATCGATTTCGAGATCGAGGAGGAGGAACCCGAGGAGGAAGAAGTCCTCGGTCCCTGGCATCCGAAGACCATCGAAATGATCGAGGCTATCTGGGGCAAGGGCTTCAACATGCCGGGCGGTGCGCAGCATGCCCTGACCCTGGCAAAGCCGTTTGCCCTCGACAACCAGATGAACCTGCTTGATCTGAGCAGTGGCATGGCCGGCGGCACGATCGCGGTGACCAGCCAGTTCGGCTGCTATGCCACCCTGCTTGAGAACGTGCCGGAGCTGGCGGAGATCTCCAAGCGCAATATCGACATGTCGCAGACCCGCGCAAAAATCAAACTGCAGGAATACGATCCGGCAAAGATCACGCTCAAGGCGAACAGTTTCGACTGCATTCTGACTCGGGAGTTCCTGTTCAGAACCGAGGACAAGACCCGTATGTTGCGCACCCTGAAGCGGGCGCTGCGCATGTATGGGCAATTGTCGCTCACTGATTTTGTGCTGCCGCCGGGCAAGGAGCCGTCCGCCGCCGTCCAGAAATGGATCAAGAACGATCCTTTCCCGATTCACCTCTGGCCCATGGATCGCTACGACGCGGAAATGGCGGCGCTGGAAATGGATGTCCGGGTGTCCGAGAATATCAGCAAGGATTATCACAGCTATATGACCCGGGCCTTCCAGAGCTTTATCGACCGTTATCAGGACGGCCGGATCAAGGCCACGCCGGGACAGCTTGAGATTTTGATGGGCGAGGTGGAGCGCTGGGCGCGGCTTGCGGCGCTGCTCGAAGCAGGAGAGGTTCGCCTGCATCGCTATTTTGCCCTGAAGCCCGTAAAGGCCTGATCGGGAAGCTGTTCCCGGGCTGAGCGTTTTTTCAGGCATCAAGCGTTGACAACCCCCATCCTCCACCATATGTTCCGCGCTTCTCGAAGGCAGCTAGCCTTTCCGACGGAATTATTTGGACTCGTGTCATGAAAATCGCGAATTCGATCAAAACGCTGAAGAAGCGGGACCGTAATTGTCGCGTTGTTCGCCGCAAGGGCCGGACTTACGTGATCAATAAACAGAATCCGCGCTTCAAGGCACGCCAGGGCTAATCGCTCCGGCCTGATCCGATCAAGGCGGCTGTCCGTATGGACCGTCGCCTTTTTCATGTCCGAACCAGTTGTTCCGTATCGTGGGATCTGATCTTGTGATCCGGAATGATGACGTCAGATTGCTCCCAATGTCCGACGGTCCTATTGTGGCCGGAAAAGAACATGGGAGAGCGCTATGCAGATGCCGGAGCCGGATCAGGCCATTATCGGCCGCCGCGAGAAAATCGCGGCCGCGCTCAGGGCAATCGTTCCCGGTGAGGGTGTGATCACCGAGACCGATTCCATGCGTGTCTACGAGACCGACGGTCTCTCCGCCTACAGGCAGTTGCCGATGATCGTCGTGCTGCCGGAAACCACGCAGCAGGTGGCGGATATCCTGCG
The DNA here is from genome assembly GCF_963974195.1 of uncultured Nisaea sp. NCBI lineage: Bacteria > Pseudomonadati > Pseudomonadota > Alphaproteobacteria > Rhodospirillales > Thalassobaculaceae > Nisaea > uncultured Nisaea sp. The sequence continues at coordinate 34,235 of NZ_CAXBDC010000021.1, read as the reverse complement.
CTACTGCAAGGAAGAGGGCGTGAAGGTCGTGCCGCGCGGGGCGGGGACCGGTCTGTCCGGTGGCGCCTTGCCGCTGGCCGATGGTGTCCTGCTCGGCCTTGGCAAGTTCAACCGGATTCTCGAGATCGATTACGATAACCGCGCCGTGGTGACCCAGCCGGGCGTGACCAATCTCGGTATCACCCACGCGGTGCAGGATGACGGCTTCTATTATGCGCCGGACCCGTCCAGCCAGATCGCCTGTTCGATCGGCGGCAATATCGCGGAGAATTCCGGTGGCGTGCACAGCCTGAAATACGGCCTGACCACCAATAATGTGCTCGGCGTCGAGTTCGTCACCATCGATGGTGAAATTCTGCGTTTCGGCGGCAAGCATCTGGAAGCGGACGGGTATGATTTCCTCGGCCTGATCACCGGCTCGGAAGGGCTGCTGGGGGTGGTAACGGAAATCACCGTGCGCATTCTGCGCAAGCCCTCGATGGCACGCGCCGTGCTGGTCGGCTTCCCGACCCCGGAAGAGGCGGGCGCCTGCGTCGCGGCGGTGATCGGCGCCGGGATCATTCCGGGCGGCATGGAGATGATGGACAATCCGGCGATCAACGCGGCGGAGGATTTCGTCCATGCCGGCTATCCGCGCGATGTCGGCGCGCTTCTGATCGTGGAGCTGGACGGGCCGGAGGTCGAAGTCGATTACCTGATCGGCCGGGTGCGGGAGATCGCGGAAGCGAACGGCGCGACCGAGGTCCGGATCAGCGAGAGCGAGGACGAGCGCAACACCTTCTGGGCCGGGCGCAAGGCCGCGTTCCCGGCGGTGGGCCGGATCTCCCCCGATTATATCTGCATGGACGGCACCATCCCGCGCAAACAGCTTCCGGAAATTCTCACCCGGATGAGCGCGATGTCGAAGAAGCACAATCTGCGGGTCGCCAATGTCTTTCATGCCGGTGACGGCAATTTGCATCCGCTGATCCTGTTCGATGCGAACAAGGAGGGAGAGCTGGAACGGGCGGAGGCTTTCGGCGCCGACATCCTGACAGCCTGTGTCGAGCTTGGTGGGGTGTTGACGGGCGAGCACGGGGTCGGCATCGAGAAGCGCGATCTGATGGGCGCGATGTTCACGGAGACGGACCTTAATCAGCAGCAACGGGTCAAATGCGCTTTCGATCCGGATGGCTTGCTGAACCCGGGCAAGGTCTTCCCGCAACTGCATCGCTGCGCCGAACTTGGCCGGATGCATGTCAGCGCGGGCCAGCTGCCCTTTCCTGATATTCCCCGTTTCTGATGCCGTTACGGCCAATTATTTAAGTTCTCTGGAGTAGGCATGGCCTCCACTTTCAAACCGGACGACGCCAATCAGGTCGAAGAGGCGATCGCATGGGCGGTTGCCAATGGCGAGCCGCTGGAGCTGTCCGGGCGCGGCAGCAAGAAGGCGCTCGGCCGCCCGTTCCAGGCGGAAACGGCGCTCGATCTTTCCGCCCTCAGCGGTGTGATCGATTACGAGCCGGAAGAGCTTGTACTGACGGCGTATCCTTCAACGCCGATGGTCGAGATAGAGGCGCTGCTTGCCGCTAACAACCAGATGCTCGCTTTCGAGCCGATGGATATGACGGGGCTGCTTGGTGGTGCATCCAGCGAAGGCAGCCTCGCCGGTGCGTTGATGATCAACAGTGGCGGGCCGCGCCGGATCAAGGCGGGATCCGCCCGGGATCATCTGCTCGGGTTCGAGGCGGTGAGCGGCCGGGCCGAACAGTTCAAGTCCGGTGCGCGCGTGGTGAAGAACGTGACCGGTTATGATCTGCCGAAGATTATCTGCGGCTCATACGGCACGCTGGCGGCGGTAACGAAAATCGATGTGAAGGTCCTGCCCTCGCCGGAGAAGGTCTACACCGTCTTGGTGCTTGGCCTTGATGGCCCGACCGCCGTGAAGGCGATGAGTGCGGCCATGAACAGCGCCCATGAAGTGTCCGCCGCGGCTCATATACCTGCGGACCTCACCGGGAAGTCCGGCGTGTCCTATATCAAGGGCGCCGGTGCGTCTGTCACGGCGCTGCGGATCGAGGGTTTTGGGCCGTCCGTCGAGCGCCGTTGTGCCGATCTGCGCGAGGAGTTGTCCGCGTTCGGCGCTGTCGAGGAATTGCACACGATGAACAGCCAAAGTTTCTGGCGTGAGGTTCGGGACGTGCAATATCTGGTGGCACCGTTGCCCGCCCCGGTCTGGCGCATATCCGTGCCGCCATCCGCCGGAGCTGACGTCGCGGGGAGGCTGTCCGCGATGGATGGTGCTGCCTGGTTCTCGGACTGGGCAGGCGGCCTGATCTGGTTGCAGCTCCCGGTCTCGGACGATGCTGGTGCCGAGGTGGTGCGCGCGACTGTCGGCGTTGCCGGTGGACATGCGACGCTGGTACGTGCGGGGCAGGAAGTGCGGGCGGCTGTTCCGGTTTTTCATCCGCAACCGGACGCGATTGCAGCGCTCAGCCTGCGCCTTAAGGAAAGTTTCGATCCGAAACACATCCTCAACCCCGGCCGCATGTATGCGGGCGTCTGAGAGGACGAGATATCATGCAGACGAACTTTAGCCTCGCCCAGCTCGCCGAGCCGGCGGTCAGGGAATCCGAAAGCATCCTGCGCAAATGCGTGCATTGCGGCTTCTGTACCGCGACCTGCCCGACATTCGTGCTGCTCGGTGACGAGCTGGACAGCCCGCGCGGCCGGATCTACCTGATTAAGGACATGCTGGAGAACGGTAAACCGGCCAATGACGAGGTGGTCCGGCATGTCGACCGCTGTCTCTCCTGCCTCTCCTGCATGACGACATGCCCCTCCGGCGTGAACTACATGCATCTGGTCGATCATGCCCGCGCCCATATCGAGGAAACCTACAGCCGCCCCCTGATGGACCGCGCCTTGCGCGGGCTGCTGGCCTGGCTGCTGCCGCACCCGAACCGGTTCCGCTTCGCCCTGCTCGGGGCGGCAATGGCGCGGCCGTTCGCCGGTCTCTTTGGCGATGCGCTTGGCGGCCGGGTGAAGGCGATGCTGTCCCTCGCACCGAAACAGCTTCCCGCGCGCAGCCCGCTTGAAAAGCCGGGCACCCATGATGCGGCGGGGCCGCGCAAGCTCCGGGTGGCGATGCTGGCCGGGTGCGCGCAGAAGGCGCTGGCGCCGTCGATCAACGATGCGACTATCCGTCTGCTGACCCGCCACAATGTCGAAGTGGTGGTGCCGAAAGAGGCCGGCTGTTGCGGCGCGCTCACCCATCACATGGGCAAGGAAGAGGCGGCCATGGAATCGGCCCGCGCGAATATCGATGCCTGGGCGGCGCTTGAGGAGCAGGAAGGCGGTCTTGATGCCGTCGTCATCAATGCGTCCGGCTGCGGGACAACGGTGAAGGATTACGGCTTCCTGTTGCGCGAAGACAAGGCATACGCGGAGAAGGCGGCGCGGATCGCTGCCAAGGCGAAGGACATCACCGAGCTGCTGACGGATCTCGATCTGCCGGAGAGCAGCGCCGGGGACGGGCTGCGGGTGACCTATCATTCCGCCTGTTCCATGCAGCACGGCCAGAAGATCAAGAGCCTGCCGCAAGCGCTGTTGAGGAAGGCCGGTTTCGCGGTGAAGGACGTGCCGGAAGGGCATCTCTGCTGCGGCTCGGCCGGCACCTACAACATGCTGCAACCGAAGATCGCCACCCGCCTGCGGGACCGCAAGCTGGCCAATATCGCAAAGACCGCGCCGGAAGTGATCGCGGCGGGTAATCTCGGCTGTATCACGCAGATCGCATCGGGCAGTGGCGTGCCGGTGGTGCATACGGTGGAGCTTCTGGACTGGGCGACCGGTGGGCCGAAACCGGAAGCGCTCGAGACCGTGTGATCGGGGGGCTTGGCGGGGCCGGATCGGGATCTATCTCAGAATTATGCAGAGACAGATCTTCGCGGCCCTGTTCGCCATCCTCCTCTCAGCACCGGTCGCGGCGGACCAGACGGACACGCGGCTTGAGCCCTTGTTCGCGGAGCTGAAGGCGGCGGCCTCGATCACGGATGCCCGCTATATCGAGCGCGAGATCTGGGCTATCTGGTCGCATCACGGCTCGAATGCGGAAATCGACCTGCGTTTTCAGCGCGGCGTGTTGCTGATGAATGCCGGACGTCTGGAAGAGGCGACCCGGATCTTCAGCAAGATTGTCGAGATAGATCCCGACTTCGCCGAAGCCTGGAACAAACGCGCGACACTGCTCTATCTCACGGGAGATCTGGCGGGATCTGTGCGCGATATCGAGCGCACGCTGTCGCTTGAGCCGCGCCATTTCGGTGCGCTCTCCGGTCTTGGTCTGATCTATGAGCAGATCGAAAGCGCCGACGGCGCCATCAAGGCTTTCACCGCCGCGCTCGAAATCAACCCGCACATGCCCTGGATTGTCGAACGGCTGGAAGCGCTGGAAGAAGAGCAGGAAGGCGAGCCGCTTTAGACGCCCGGCCGCCATGCGGTTTTCAGGAACAAACTTCCCTGCCGATGCGTTTTCTCCTCGCGGACCGGATGCTGTCTGGCCGGGGCATGGGGCCGCTTGCCCACGCATTCGAATGGTCTCGAATGCGTGCAGAGCCTGTCAGCAACAATTCGGCTGGAGGATTTGACGGCATGCAAAACCTGCAAGTCATTTTGAACCACTGGTGGATCGTCGGTGTCTGGGCGCTCATAGCGCTTGCATGCGTCACTGTCCTGCTGCGTGACCTGAAACATGAAAACCCTGAAATCCCCGGCCTGATGAAGCTCGTGTGGATATTGACGGTTCTCTATTCGGGGCCGCTGGGGCTCGGCCTTTACTGGAAAACCGGGCGCAAGCAGATCGAACGCGACAGTATCTGGCGGCGTGGCGCGCGCTCGGTGGCGCATTGCTATTCCGGGTGCGGTATTGGCGAGATTACGGGGGTCTTCATTACTGTCGGGCTTTTATCGCTCAACAACTGGTGGGTGGCTGGCGTGACATTCTGCCTGGCCTATGTCGCGGGCTTTGCCCTGACCGTCGGGCCGTTGATGCAGGAAGGCGTCGGCTTCAACCGGGCCATGCTGGACGCCCTCTCGTCGGAGACGCCGTCCATCACCGTCATGGAGATCGTCGCCATAACGACGGACCTCTTGCTGGCCGGCTCGGCAACCATGTCCGATCCGATATTCTGGGTTTCCCTGGTGGTCTCGTTATCGGCCGGTCTGGCCGCCGCATACCCCGTCAACGTATTGCTGATCCGGATGGGCGTGAAAGAGGGAATGCATGACCCGCGCGAGATGGCGCGGTATGCATGAGTGAGACTATCCGTTCTTGATGCAGATCTGTTTCAGGATGAGCCAGTCCGCCGGAGAAAGTGCCTGTTTTGTCCCGGTTCCGTGCTCCCGGAAATACCCGGCGCGGCCGTCGCTTTCGGGATGCGTGCTGAGATAGCCGGGCAGGACCCCGCCAAGCCCGCCCGATTTCGACAGCCGCTCGAAGAAAGCCGCCCCGCCGCTCGGGTCGAGATCGAGTTGGTTCAGCAGGTCCACGGAATAACGATCTGCCGCCGCCTCGTCCGAGCGTGAGAAGGAGAGGGAGAGGCCCGTCTGAAACAGCGTATCGCTGAGTGTGCCGGTATTGCCGCCAAAGACCAGCGCGGTAATCGCTCCGAGTGCGTTGTTCCGTATTGAGCGTTCAGTCAGATCCCGGTTCACCACATGGCCGATTTCGTGTGCGAGCACGGCGGAAAGCTCGTTTGGGCTGTGCGCTTCGCGGATCATGCCGCGCATCACAATGATTCGCCCGCCCGGCAGGGCGAAGGCGTTGTTCATCTTGTTATCCAGGACATCAACCCGAATGGGATGCGGGAAGCCGGAGGCGGAGAGGAGTTGGTCCGTCAGGTCTTTGAGGATCTCATTCGGGCGGCCGGCGGTGCAGCGCTTGCCGAAGATTTTCTCCAGCGTAGCAAGCTTCGATTGCTCTTCCACTTCGAAGGACCAGGGCACGATGCGCGCAAGAGTGTCCGTGACCGGGGGGACGAGGAAATAAATCGCCGCGACCACCACGGTTACGCCAACCGCAAGAATCCCGGCAATGCGGGCGGAACGGAACCCTTCCTTCTTGCGGTCGAGCAAATCGGGCGCATATCGCCCGATCGCCGCGACAAGAGCCGGCTCTTCGATGATCAGGCGCGAGTCCTGATGCTTGCGGTGGGTGAAGGCCAAATGGTCGGACGGGCGATAATCCCAGAGCCGGATCAAGTCCTCATAGCGCCAGGCAAGATCGCCCCGTTCGGTAGAGAAGGAGACGCCCTCCTGCCACGCTTCCGGGGTGATGTCGTAACGCTTGGCGGAGCTCCCGTCGAAGAAATGCGAACTCATGATCTACGCAATGTCAAAGTCACCGAGAAGTCCTTCGCCCCTTGAGTCGGTATCGAATTCCGCCTGTACGAGATTATCTGTATCCAAGGCGCCGTTGATCGTCAGATGGCGCGCGAGGAAGGAGCCTTTGCGAAGCCATGCTATGGGGGCAAGCAGTCCCAGCGTCAGGATGATGATAAGCCAGTTGCCGAAAAAGAGACCGATGATCTGTCGTCGGGTTGGATGGAAGCTGAACCGGATTGTCCCGAAGGACGTCTTGCCCACGGCCTGCCGCCAGAAGATAACAAGATAGTTCAGGTAAGCCAGCGCGCAGGCAACCATGCCTATTAGGATAAAGGAGACGATTCCCCAATGCATGGCCGCCTCATCGCCTGGCTGCAGTTCGGAGCCGAGCGCCGCTTTTTCCATGGCAATATTAAGCCCAAGTATCGTTGCTCCAACGGTGATGACGAGGTAAATGGCGAAAATGAGCAGGTAAGGTTTCCAAAGCCCGGTCGTGGTTGCCTCAAAGGACAAAGAACGGCCGCCGAACTTCGTGTTTTCGAGCTTGTACTGCAGCAGTTTGACATCTGCCCAGGGTTTCATGATGCCAAACGTGATGGCGGCCAGGAAGTAATATCCGATCCATTTCAGCGCATAGATATAGGCGGCCCCGCCGACCGAGCCGCGGATGCCACGCCATTGGGTGCGGTTCACCCTGTAGCGATATGCGAGATAACGGGCGGCGGTATAGAGGAAGAAGATCCCTAGGCTGCTTACGAGTGAGAGTGCGACGAACAGCGGGCTGAGACCCAGCTCGGGATTGATGATGCGAGACTGCACCCAGTTCGAAAAAATGCCGTAAGGCAGCAGGATCAGCAGGAAGACTTTCAGGAAGCCGAGGAATATCTCCAGTCCGGTGCCGGTATATTCGAGCGGGGTTCCGTCCAGGCTCATGCGGGGCCAGATCGCGCGGCGGACGCGTGTCAGGGCCCAGAAGCGATAGATGAAGAGGGTCAGCACCATGAAAATGATGTTCATGATGTGAAGGCCGATGAGGCCGCCAATTCCGTCCCGGTCGAATTTCAACTTGTGGGTTTCCGGATCCATCTGACCCACCGAGCCGATAGTGCCGCTTCCGCTGCTTTCGAACGTCATCTATTCCCCTGCCTCAATTGAGCTAACCCCAGAGAAATGTGTCGTAACCTTTTGTGCGGCTCTTGTCATGTTTCGCTGGTGCAAAACCCTGAATGCCAGGGCGGGTCACTGACGGTCCGTCCCGTATTCATGCCCGCGACTTGTCTCCGGCGCGCTTCGACGGTATCGCTATCTTTCCAGCTATCGATCCTCCCGAAAGGCCCGCCCATGTCCGCTTACGATCTGATCATCAAGAACGGCACCGTTGCCACGCCCGGCGCGATCGAGGCGATGGATGTCGCGGTGAAGGACGGCAAGATTGCCGGGCTTGGCAGTTTCGATGCGGGATCGGCGGCGGAAGTGTTCGATGCCTCGGGTCTGCATGTGCTGCCCGGTGTGATCGACACCCAGGTGCATTTCCGCGAGCCGGGTGCGGAGCATAAGGAAGACATCGCGCACGGCACAATGGCGGCGGCCATGGGCGGGGTGACGGCGATTTTCGAGATGCCGAACACTAACCCGCTGACACTCACGCCGGAAACCCACGCCGACAAGATCGCCCGGGGCGAGGCGGGCGGCTGGGTCGATTTCGCCTTCTTTGTCGGCGGTTCGGCGGAGAATGTCGGCAAGCTGCATGAATATGAAAACCTGCCGGGCTGCCCCGGCATCAAGATCTTCATGGGTTCCTCGACCGGCTCCCTGCTGGCCAAGGATGACGAGACGCTGGCGAAGATCCTGGCCGACGGGCGTCGCCGCTTCGCCGTGCATGCCGAGGACGAATACCGGCTGGAAGAGCGCAAGCATATCGCCGAGAAAGAAGGCCATCCCCGCGTCCACAATATCTGGCGCGATGAGGAAACCGCCATCCTCGCGACCAACCGCATCCTGAAGCTCGCCCGCGATGCGGGGCGGCCTGTGCATATCCTGCATGTGACGACGGCGGAGGAGATGGACATCCTCGCGGCCAACAAGGATATCGCCACCGTAGAGGTGACGCCGAACCATCTGACCCTGACCGCACCGGATTGTTACGAGGAACTGGGGTCGCTCGCCCAGATGAACCCTCCAGTGCGCGAGAAACATCATCAGGATGCGCTCTGGCGCGCCATCGAGCAGGGCGTGGTTGATGTGATCGGCTCCGACCACGCGCCGCACACGCAGGAAGAAAAGGCGAAGCCATATCCGCAGACGCCGAGTGGCATGACCGGGGTGCAGACCCTGCTGGTCAACATGCTGAACCATGTGCATGAGGGGCGGCTGTCCCTGCGCCGTCTGGTCGAGCTGACCTCCGCCGGCCCGCAGCGGGTCTACAACATTGCGTCCAAGGGCCGGATCGTGAAGGGCTACGATGCCGACTTCGCCATCGTCGACCTGAAGGCAAAGCGCACCATCACGAATGACTGGATCGCCAGCAAATGCGGCTGGACGCCTTATGACGGCAAGCAGGTCACGGGCTGGGTGATGGCGACGCTGGTGCGCGGCAATATCGTGATGCGCGATGATGAGCTTGTCGGCAAGGCATCGGGTGCGCCGGTCAAGTTCGTCGAAACGCTCTGAGCTTTCGGAAGGGCTGTGTCTCGCCTTGACTGACGGGCCGGACTGGCGGGCCGGTCTTTCCGGATTGGCACCGCTTACATCTCGCAGTGCAGCATTGAAGTGTGGGACTCGTCCCCCGATTTCTGCTAGGGAAAATCAAAGCCGTGTCCGCACGGCGCAGAAAATCAGGGAGTAAAGTCTCATGACCGGATGTATCGTTGGATGGTCTCATCTGCCTTTCGGCAAGCATGAGGACGAAGATGTCGAGAGCATGATCGTCAAGGTCGCGGCGGAAGCCGTGGCGGATGCGGGTTTCGAGCCGAAGGACGTCGATGCCGTCTATCTCGGCCATTTCAATGGCGGCTTCTCGCCCCAGGACTTCACTGCCAGCCTGGTATTCCAGAGCTCCGACGATTTCCGCTTCAAGCCGGCGACCCGTGTCGAGAACGCCTGCGCGACCGGCAGTGCCGCCGTGCATCAGGGGCTGAACCTGATTGCCGCCAAGAAAGCCCGTGTCGTGCTCTGTGTCGGTGTCGAGCAGATGACCCGCCTGCCGGGCAAGCAGATCGGCGAGACGCTGCTGAAGGCGAGCTATCTGAAGGAAGAGGCCGGCATCGAGGGCGGTTTCGCCGGTGTCTTCGGTCAGATAGCCCAGGCCTATTACCAGCGCCATGGCGACCAGTCCGATGCGCTCGCGATGATCGCGGCGAAGAACCATGCGAACGGCGTGCACAATCCCTATGCCCAGATGCGCAAGGATCTCGGTTACGAATTCTGCCGGAACGAGTCCGAGAAGAACCCGTTCGTTGCCGGTCCGCTGAAGCGCACTGATTGCTCGTTGGTCTCCGACGGCGCGGCGGCGCTGGTGCTGACCGATGTCGAGACCGCGCTCGGCCGGGACAAGGCCATTGCCTTCCGGGCGGCGGCGCAGGTGAACGACTTCCTGCCCATGTCCAAGCGCGACATCATCCAGTTCGAAGGCTGCGGCGAGGCCTGGAGGCAGGCGCTCGGTGTTGCCGGGGTCGGGCTGGACGATCTCAGCTTCGTCGAGACGCACGACTGTTTCACCATCGCCGAGCTGATCGAATACGAGGCTATGGGCTTGACCGCTCCGGGCCAGGGTGCCCGCGCCGTCAAGGAAGGCTGGACCCATAAGGACGGCAAGCTGCCTGTCAATCCGTCCGGTGGCCTGAAGGCCAAGGGGCATCCGATCGGCGCCACCGGTGTCTCCATGCACGTCCTGACGTCCATGCAATTGCGTGGCGAAGCCGGTGACATGCAGATCAAGGGAGCCAAGATGGGCGGCATCTTCAACATGGGCGGGGCAGCCGTGGCGAACTACGTCTCGATCCTCGAGCCGCTGCGCTAAAAGGTTTGCGATGACTGACGGTACCGGCGGCCCGTGCCGGCTGGCGCGCCCGGACGAGATCGAAATCGTCCGGGACATCCAGCGCAAGACGGGCCGCATGTTTCTCGACACGCCCTATCCCGAAATCGCGACGCATGAGCCGGATAGCGCGGAAGACCTGGCCGACGCGCAGGATAAGTGGCGGCTCTGGGTATCCGTGACCGGGGAAGACCGGCCGGCCGGAGCGATGTGGGTCTTGCCGCGTGATGGCGATCTGCATATTCGCCAGCTTGATGTGCATCCGGATTTCAGTGGCGAGAGGCGCACCGTGGGGCTGGTCCGCGCGGTGAAGCGGTTCTTCGGCGGGCGGGGACTCAGCCGCCTGACATTGACGACTTTCTCGGATGTACCCTGGAATGCGCCTTATTATGAGCGCATCGGTTTCTCGCGTCTGGCGCCTGATAATCTTTCCGCCGCTCTCGCCGAGGCGCTGACGGAAGAAGCCACGCGATATCCGGTGGAACGCCGGGTGGCCATGGAGATGCCGTTCTGAAAGTCACCCCGTTCAGGGTTTGAACACCTGGTAGGCGTGTTCGACCGTCGGGTCCCAGCGGGAGAGGGCAGGCCTGTTCTCGGTAATGTCGCCGGCTCCCCAGAGAATGCGGCGGCGGTCTTCTTCCTCGCTGACTTCATCGTCGGGGCAGACGATGTAGAAGGATCCGGCCTCGATCCCCTCCAGCATCCGTTCGACAACCTGATCCGGCAGCCAGGCACCCGGCCGGTGTGCGTTCTTGCCGGTGGTCGTCCAGCCCGGTATCAGCAGATGCGCCGTCACGTTGTTCGCGCCGGTGCTGCGCAACTCGTGCGCCAGGCTTTCCGTATAGGATTTCACCGCCGCCTTGCTGAGATTATAGACCGGGTGGCCCGGCGGGTTGGTGATGCCCTGCTTTGAGCCGGTATTGACGATCACGGCGGGCGTTCCGCGCTCCCGCATGCCCGGCAGGAAGGCACGGGTGCCGTAGATCACGCCCCAGAGATTGACTTCGACCAGCTGGCGCCATTCCTCGATATCGGCGTCGAACCCGCGTCCTGCGCGGGAGGCGGCATTGTTCAGCAGAATGTCCGCGCCGCCGAATTTCTCTCGCACGGTGGCCGCGAGTGCCTGAATTGCTGCCGGATCGGAAACGTCCGTCGGTACGGCGATCACCGAGCCGGGCACGCTTGATTTTGCTCTGACGCTCTCTTCGGCTTCGTCAAGGTCCGCCGATGGCAGGTCGACCAGGCAGACCTTCAGACCCATCCCGGCGAGACGGAGTGCAGCAGCGCGGCCAATGCCGAGAGCAGAGCCGGTGATTACCGCTGTTCTTCCTGCTTGGAAGGCTTGATGTTGCATGTTGCCTCTCCTTTGGTTGTTCCCAGAGCAAGATGAATAGCCTAGCGCTGGTCTTCGCGAGCAACCGGAACGGCCTTCTTAATCTGAGCCAATGCCCGAACGGCAGACACACCATTCGCTTGCAAAGCGCCTGAACGATCTGCGCACGGCTGAAGTAGGTCGGCGTGTCTAAGCTTATTATGCACGCCCAAATCGAACGCCATGGCCGCAGTAAGCCGACTGTCAACTATCCGCTCTCTCTGATGGCTATCTGTCGAATAATCCATTTTTACCAGCGCGTTTGCGATCCCAGGCATCTAGGAGCGTCTGGACTGTCTTCAGGTCGTCTTGTTTCAGCTTTCCATCTGCCGCGATTTCTTCCAGTCGAGCGCGAAATGCCTCGGAGTCAATAATCTCGGTATCGTCGCTGATCTGTGCCACTATGGTGGCCTTAGAAACACGATCACCGAGGCTTCCAAGCCCGCTCATTCCCATAGACCATGAGCGTCCTGTGAAATCCCGAGCAAATGCGACAAGGCTGGAATCCTCGAGGATACGCGCGCCCGTCCACTCGCGCACTTCGGTCGGATCGCCGCCGAGCAGATCGCGCCAACGATAAAGGACGTAGACGAGATCCCGGTGGCCAATCAGCGAGCCGTTCGCAGCGGCAGTACGGATTGTATCCAATGCCAGTTTGCGCACAGGCTCAATGGCGGAGGCTTGCACAAGGCAATCCTCGTCCCGCTTTGGACCTTGCTCCCGTTCCTCCTCGTGATCGCCAATGGCTGACGAAGCAAAATCGACTAGCCAACCGAGGGGCGCATTCTGGACCGCTGCAACGAGAACATTGCTACGTTCCTCTGGTGTTAAGCGTTCGGCTGTGACTCGACGCAACAGCCAGTGATAGCGCAGGCTCGTATTTGCTATTCCGCCAAACCCGCGTTCAGCATCGGCCTCAAGATCGATCTCGTCATGAATCTCGAATAGCGCACCGAGAAAAGCAGGTACCTTCTCTACGTCGATGCGAGCAGCATGTGTGGTTAGTTCATCCAGATAGACAGGCACCATCGATTTGCTATTGCGACGGATAATTTTAGCGGCCGCTCTCATCGTCGTCTTGATCAAATCGACATCATCTGCCCGTTTTGTCATTTCCTCGATAAACTTTGTCGGGAGTGTTTCGTCACTTAGGGTGAGGCGGAAATAGGTATCGAAATGAGCCTCGATGCAGACACGACGTTCGACATCCCAACGTGAAATCCAATCGCCGCCGTAGCCCATGTTTTCGAGCCTTGGGAACAGGCGCTGCAATGCTCCCTTAGCGAGAGCGTGGCGTGACAGAGGAACGTCATCCAGGAAGGGCTTCAGGCGATCGTCGTGGTTCTGGTTGCCGTTATGCTGATTGGAGATACCACACGCCTCCTCCTTTCGGGAGCGTATCGCCCGAAACAGGCCGGGTTCGTACAAACGTAGCGCTTCCAGAGCGATGAAATCGGCCAAGCTTACCTCGCCTTCAACCGCCGGCCACGTCACGCTGATTGCATTCTGATATCTTGCCACATGTCGAGGGGTTGCCATGTATGGAGCCACGATATCGTAGAACAGGTTCATGATACGGACGATCTGAGCCTCTTCTGGGTCGCCGCAAATTTCCTGGATTGCGGTAAGCACCGCTTGGTTCAAGTCTGTTTGGAGGGGGCGAGGCAATTCAAATCCCGCCTGAACGATTTTTTCCAGAAAGTGAGGACCTTCCGAAGGGAACCGCTCTTGAACCGCCTTTTCGGCCAAATCGCGGTCGAACACCAGCAGATACATGACATTTGGCAAGCTGCCGATGGACTTCACCAGCCGGAATATCGCTATGGCTTCCTCGGGCGTGAGACGATCGATGTCGTCGATCACAACCAGGAAACGACGGTCTTCATTAGCAAGGATATTGGCTAGCTTTTGAAATGTCTTCTCAAGGGTATCGCCCTGCGGAAAGAAGGTACTCACAAATTTCGAACCGCCAGTGAACAGCGCTGTTAATGGCGCTCCGCTTGCTAGCGTTACTGCCGCTCCGATGGTTGGCCCAGCTTGTAGCAAGCGTTGAGTGATACTGGGGATTAGGTCTTTTACCTTATCGCCCAGGCTGGTCCGCAACGTTCCATTCAGGCTTTGGAGGAAGGCAAGTGCCAGCGCTTCTTCACCTCGATACCACCAGCATTTGAAGTCCGAGACCACCAGCTTGTCGTTGCCGGATTGTGTGAGGGAAGCACGGATGAGATTGACGACGCTGCTTTTGCCCGACCCCCACGGCCCATTGAGTGCAATGGTCGTTCCCACTGGCTTCGGCATTCGCGTGATGCTCTTGGCGATTGATTCTGCAAATCCGGTCACGCCGTAGCGGTCATCGTCCGTTGCCTCGATTGGACTATCATTGAAATAATTTCGTTTGGACTCGCTCATTGTGTGTCCATCCTTCACAAATGCTTGCCCTACAATTAATGAGCGTAGCATCGGTGTAATTGAGCGTCATTGCCGACTCATACTTGATTCAAACTGACCAATAATTACTCACTCTGATCAGGAAGCGGTATCATGTTTGGCTTCACGCTCTTCGAACGAAACTTTGATGGGCTAGGCGCAGATCGTCGTGCGTGCGGCCTCTGCGATTTGAATCTCAGCTTTGCTTAGTCGAACGCCGTAAGGTGTTCGTCGGGTGTGAGCCCCTTATAAGAAATCGGCCTGATAACCGATTGCCAGAAACGACACATATGCCTCCAAACGCAGCCGCAACTCAAACGCCCGTGGCTCTCTCTCGAAAATTGACAACCTCAATAGGCAAGAGAGAATACACGGAAACGTTTGGCTAAGGCTTGAACACCTGTTGTGCCAGTCTTTCCAGGCGGGCCTGCCATTCGGCTTCGGTCCCGGTCTCGAACGGCCGTTCCAAACGTTCCGCAACCTGCTTTGCAAAGGGCAGAATGGCTGGATCAAAGCTTTTGTTCATCCAGCTTTCCTTATAGCGGGCCATTTTTTCAAAATGGAAGGTGTCTGAGTCGGCGCGCGGGCGCGCCAGCTTGCGGGTGAACTCGGCCCCGGATCTGGACCAATAGTGATTTATCCGGAGCGGGCCGCCCAGCGGCTCTTGAGTGAAGGCATTGTAAGGGGTGTCCCGGATCGGCCGTCCCAGCACGTCGATTGCGAAAGCGCCGTTCCTGTATTCAAAGCTGTGTGGGGAGAGGTAGCGTTCGACTTCCGCCGGATTGATGATGCTCTTGATATGCGTGCCGAGATGCCGGTAACTCGCCGTTTCCTCCGGCGGCCTCCCGGGTATGAGCATACCTCTGTCCATGATCCGGACATTGATCGGCGCGCGCAGTTGGTATGACGTCATCGTCAGGCTTGTCGGCTGTTCCTCGAAACCTGACGTTCCGTAAAGGGTCCAGTTGAGGCCGAGTCCCGGCACCTGCTCGTAATCCTGCAGAATCTCCCGCAACGGTTTGCCATCAAGAGAGAAGGCGAATTCATCGAGATCGAAAAAACCGATCCAGCGCGCGGATTTTCCGTGTTTTTCCAGGCAGTGCCTGTAAGCACCGCCTTGACGCTTCGTGCCGCCTGAAATGCGAAGATATGTCACCAGCCCGCGGTTGATCCACGGCTGCAGCAGCGCTTTGGCATTGTCCACGCTCTGATCGTCATACAGGAAGAAATGCTCCACTCCCTGCAGCTCATAGAAAGTCAGCCATTCCTCGAGATGGCGGGCTTCGTCTCTGAAGATGGCGCAGACGGTAAAATAGTGGCGTGTCATGACGGGGCGTTCGAGGCTCTGGTTCGACGTTACTTTTGAGCGATACCTCTAAAGGTTTAGATGGGGGGCTGATAGCCTCAAATTTCCAGGAAGCAGCGCTCTGTTCAACTGCCCGCCGCGCTTGCTAGGGTTCTCTTCGTGCAAGTCAAACCAGACCGAAGAGCTGGTGTGCGCACGGGAGGAAATACATGCTGCCAGGCAATATGATGGACCGTCCCCTGACGGTGCCGAGCATCCTTGATTTTGCCGCCGAGATTCATGGCGATGCGCGGGTGATCTCCGCCCGGGTCGAGGGGGACGTGCATCGCTACAGCTACAAGGATGCGCACAAGCGCGTCTCCCGGCTTGCGCACGCGCTGCGTGCCCTCGGCATCGGGGACGGTGACCGGGTGGCAACGCTGGCATGGAACGGCTACCGGCATTTCGAGCTGTATTACGCGATCTCCGGGATCGGGGCTGTCTGCCACACCATCAATCCCCGGCTGTTCGAGGACCAGATCCTCTATATCGTCCACCATGCTGAAGACCGGGTTCTGTTTCTGGAGACCAGCTTTCTGCCGCTGGTGGAGAAACTGGCGGACCGGCTGCCGCCTGATCTGCGCTTTGTGGTGATGTGCGCGGCCGGGGACTTGCCGGAAACCGGGCTCAATGTTCTGGCCTATGAGGATCTGCTCGCCGGGCAGCCGGATACCATTATATGGCCTGATCTGGATGAGAGGCAGGCGTCGGGGCTTTGCTATACATCCGGGACGACCGGAAACCCGAAGGGCGTGCTCTATTCCCATCGTTCGACTCTCATCCACACCATGGGCTTGCTGGCGGTCGGGCAGAGCATCGGCCTCAGTCCCGAGCGCTCTCTGTTGCCGGTGGTGCCGCTGTTCCATGTGAACGCCTGGGGCCTGCCATTTGCCGCTCCGCTGGTTGGCACGGACTTCGTATTGCCAGGCACAAGACTCGACGGTCCGGGGCTTTTCGCCTTCATGGATCAGGAGAAGGTCAATACCAGCTGGGGCGTGCCGACAGTCTGGTTCGGCCTGCTGGCCGAGATGCGCAAGCACGGCCGCAAGCCCAATGGGTTCGATTGCGTGCTGATTGGCGGTTCCGCCGCGCCGAAACCGATGATCGAGGAATTCGAGCGGGATTTCGGCGTCACCGTCGTACATGGCTGGGGCATGAGCGAGATGAGCCCGGTCGGCTCGGTCGGCGTTTTCTATGCCCGGCAGCGCGCCTTGCCGGAGGAAGAGCGCATGCATCTGAAGACGGCGCAAGGCCGCCGGATGTTCGGGGTTGAGTTCAAGATTGCTGACGGGGAGGGCACGCGCCTGCCCCATGACGGCGTCGCTTTCGGGGAGCTGCATGTGCGCGGCCCCGCCATCATGAGCGCCTATTTCAATGACGAGGCGGCGACGGACGGGGCGTTCGACGATGAAGGATGGTTGAAAACCGGCGATGTGGCCCGGATCGACCCGAATGGTTTCCTTTTCCTGGTGGACCGGACCAAGGATGTCATCAAGTCCGGCGGAGAGTGGATCAGCTCGATCGATCTGGAGAGCGCGGCGCTGGCGCATCCGGATGTGGCGGAATGCGCGGTGATCGCGGTGCCGCATCCGAAATGGGTGGAACGTCCGCTGCTGATCACGGTACTGGAGGACGGATCGCGGCTGACTGCCGGAGAGATGCAGGATTTTCTCGGTGGCAAGGTGGCGAAATGGTGGCTGCCGGACGATGTGGTGTTCGTCGACGAACTTCCCCACACGGCAACCGGCAAGCTGTCCAAGATGACCTTGCGCGAGAAGTTCAGGGACTACCGGCTGCCCGGCGTGTGACGGCGCGTGGTCTTGGCTTGAGGCGGTAAGCCTCTATTCAGGGCCGTCGGCTTTCCAGCAGTCCGTGCATGCGTGTGGCGGCGCCGCTGCCGGCCTCGTCATAGATGTTGAAAACCTCGTCGATGCCGTTTTCCAGGAGTTCCTGTTCCTGGTCCGGGAAAAGCGATGTGGAGACGATGGGGCCTTTATACCCGCGCTCACGCATCTGCCGTGCGGCATCGATATTGGATTGGTGTTTCGACATCGAGAGCAGGATCATTTCAATGTCCGCATGAGGGGTCACGAGACGAGACCAGAATTCGGAATTTGTGGCGTCGCCTAGGACAACGTTGCGCCCCTCATCGCAGTTTCGCTCAACCTGCGTTTCATCCAGATCGATCCCGACGATTTTGTCTTCCGCATGGATGCGCATTTCATCATATGCGGCTCGTCCGACACGCCCCATTCCGAAGATCAGAATGCGGTGTCCGCCTAGATCGATATCCTCGTCACCGATTAAGCGTTCTCGAGTTTCCCATCTTGCCACGGCATCGCTGAAGCGGCTGTAAATCTCCAGCGCGTAAACATTCATGGCTGAGGAGATAATCAAGGAAATGGACAATGCCAGAGCGATGACTGTCAACCAGTCGGCTGCTAGCCAGTCCGCGCCAATGGCGATGACGATAACGATCAGGCCGAATTCGGAATAGTTGCCCAGAACCAGCCCGCCAAACGTCGATCCCCGGGCGCGCATCCGAAACCTAGTCAAAAGCCAGGTGAACAAGAGTGTTTTAACCGGAATGAGAATCAGCAAAACCATTGCCGTTGCTGCGGTTTCCCACGTCGGCAAACTGGTGAGCCCGATGGACAGGAAGAAACACACCAAAAACACATCTTTGAAGTTCATCAATATATTGGCGAGGTGTTTGGCCTTGGTGTGACTTGCCAACAGCGCTCCCAGCGCGAGAGCGCCAAGATCGCCCTTCATGCCCACCAACTCGAACAATGCTGCGCCGCCGAGCGCCATGCTGAACCCGAAAACGGCCAGCAGTTCGCCATAACCGCTCCGCTCCATCAGATAGCCCAGCATATGACGCGCGGGAATAAGGGCGAGAAGGGATACCGCCCAGATTGAAGGCAATTTTCCTGCGGAGAAGGCTAAGAAAACCACGGCGGCAATATCTTGCATGACCAGGATGCCGATCGCGGCTTGACCATAGCGCGACATCAGTGAGCCACGATCTTCCAGAGTCTTGACGGCGAAGACTGTGCTCGAAAAAGACAGGGCGAACGCGATGATCAGCGCGGTCTGATAGTCCATACCGTCGAAAAGAAGGAAACCGGCCCAGCCGAGTGCTGCGATAAAGGCGGCGGCGAGAACAACCGTAGCGCCCATGTGCAGGCTCGTGGTCGCCCAGATCTCCGGGCGCAGCAAAGTGCTTAACCTCAATTTCAAGCCAATGGTGAACAGCAGCAGTGTGATGCCCATATCGGCTATGGAGGCAAGGAACTGATCGCTCTCAGCGCCAAACAGATGCAGAATGAAACCGGCGACCAGGAAGCCGATCATTGGTGGCAGGTTGATTTGGCGAAACAGCAATCCGGACAGAAACGCTATGGCGATCCATGCCGGGTCTCTGTAATCGATTGCGATATTATAAGAGTCCAACGGTCTGGGCTCACCTACAAGACATCGGATAAGTGCTGAACAGTCAGTCGCGCAAACGACGGATTTCCACGTTGTTCCAAAGGAGTGTAAGAGATTGCGAGCCTGACGCCCCGCTAAATCTCACAAAGATATTTTGAATGGCCGCACTGGATGGCGCGTGCTCCGAACCTGACAGGTGGGAGGTAGCTCCCTTATCGCGGTGCCAGCCAAGGCACCGCGATTATGGCGAGCTGGCTCGGCTTAACCGATATGCGCGCCGAACAGTTCCAGCGTGCGCTCCTTGGCGACCTTCGCGCTGGTGGCATCGAAGCTGCCCCGGTGGTCGCAATTGAAGCCGTGTCCGGCCGGGTACATGTTGACTGTCAGCTCCGGATGCGCGGCTTTCACCTTGGCGACATCCTCTTTCGGGATGGCATGGTCCTGCTCGCCGAAATGGAAGATCACCGGGCATTTCGGCTTCTCTTCGGCGACCGCGCCGATACCGCCGCCATAATAGCTCGCACCGGCGGCAAAGCCGTCGATCCGGGTCGCCGCTACCCAGGCCAGGAACCCGCCCCAGCAATAGCCGACCACGCCGACCTTGCCGGCTGCCGCCACGGTATCCCGTGCGGCGGCGATATCCAGCAGCGCCGGATCGGTTTCGCTGCGGGTTTTGTAGTCGCGGCCTTTTTCGATGTCGTCGGCTTCATAGCCCAGCTCGATCTTCGGCTCGATCCGGTCGAACAGGGCTGGCGCGATGGCCAGATATCCTTCGGCCGCATAATCGTCCACCACGCTCTGGATGTGCGCGTTGATGCCAAAAATCTCCTGCACCACAACCACGCCGCCGCGGGGCTTTCCGCTCGGCTGTGCCAGATATGCGTCGAATTTGTGCCCGTCCGACGCCGTCAATTGCATGAACTCGCCCATCAGTCCCTCCGCTGGCTTGCTCCGAGCGGCGGACTCTAGAACCTGCGGATGCGGATAGCAAAGCGGTTTCCGCGTGACGGGCCGTGCATGTTGCGCTAATCAAAAGGCATGAACGCGCTTCTGAACAAGGCGGCGACCCTCGTGGTGCGCCGAGTTATTACCGACCCGGTCTGACCAACAGGCCGGGTCATCGTATACCCTTGTTCCAAAACCCGCGGGTAATGCCCGCAGCCGGGCTCCTAGACCCGGATACGGTAAAGCGCCATGTCCACCATATTGCATCTGTTCTGCGGCAAGATCGCCGCCGGTAAATCCACTTTCGCCAAACGCCTTTCCTGTCAGTCCGACGCCCTGCTGATCAGCGAGGATGACTGGATGAGCGCATTGTACGGGCCGGAGCTGAAGAGCTTCGACGATTATGTCCGCTATTCGGCGCGGCTGCGGTCGGTCATGGAGCCGCATTTGGTCTCCCTGCTGCGTGGCGGCACGACGGTAGCGCTGGATTTTCCGGCCAATACGCGGGGGCTGCGGGCCTGGATGCGGGAGCTTGCCGAGGCGGCGGAGGTTTTGCCGATCCTGCATTATCTCGATCTCTCCGAAGCGCAATGCCGCGATCGTCTCCGCAAGCGCAATGCGAGCGGAACACATGCCTTCGCGCCGAGCGATGCGGATTTCGATCTGATCTCCCGATATTTCGAGGCGCCGGACCCGGATGAAGGACTCGCCATCATTGTGCATGGCGGGCTCTGAACGGATACCGGATCTGGCCCGTCGTCACCGCGACCCCAAGCAGGATCAGAACAAAGCCGAGCATCTGCGCGCTTGAGAGCGCTTCTCCGAGGAGGAGTGCCCCGAGCAGCATGCTGAAGCCAGCCCTGAGATAGCTGCCTGTCGTGACGCCGAGCGGTCCAAGCGTGCGGACCAGCCGGAAATAGATCGCCATGGCGATGGCGGTCGAGAAGCACCCGAGGCCAAGGATTGCGGCGATGCCCTCAATGCTGGGAGAGAGGGTGTGGGGCTGATCGGTCAGGAATGCCGCGGGGATCATGATTGCCGCTGCCATGCTCATGGAACAGGCCGCGGTCAGGATGGGAGGCTGGCCGGAGAAGCGCCGGGCGAAGAGGGCGGCCAGGGCGTAGCTGAGGCTGGCGCCGGTGATTGCAAGCTGTCCGAGGACGGAGCCCCGATCGTCGGCGAAGGCGGCGGGGCCAAGCGTTGCCGCAACGCCCGCGAAGCCGATTACTGTGCCGGTAAACCGTCTGCCGAGATTGGCGCGGTCACCGAGCAATATCAGGCTGATCAGAAAGACGAAGAGCGGCGGTGTGATGTTCAGCAAGCCCGCCAGACCGCTGTCGATCCGGGTCTGCCCCCAGCTGATCAGCGTGAAGGGTAGGGCGCTTTGCAGGATACCCTGCACCAGCAAGGCGGACCAGGCGGCTATCGTGCTCGGGAATTTCAGCCGCATCCAAAGTGCGGTCAGGATAAGAAGGCCCGCGCCGATGATGAGGCGCGCGGCGACGATGCTGGCGGGCGGCACAGTATCGAGCGCCACTTCGGTCAGGGTGAATGAGCCACCCCAGAGAAAAGACAGCAGGACGAGCAGGCCGGTTTCGACAGCGATATTCGGGGTTTTGTGCGACATGGGAGACCTCCGGTTAACCTTTTGTCGCACCCGTGTTGTGGTCTTGCTGGCTGTATTCGGCTGTCATCCCGGGATTGAGTCCGATTCCAGCTAGCGTTGCGAGAACCGCTAGAGGATCATGCTGTTATGCAATCCGACGAGACCGACTTCCCCGATCCCGAAACCTGCGACAGGGCGCGACTGGCGCGGGACCCGGCATTTGACGGCCTGTTTTTCAGCGGCGTGCGATCCACGAAGATCTATTGCAGGCCGGTCTGCCCGGTTCGTCCGGCAAAGTCCGCCAATGTCAGCTTTTACCCGACCGCCGCCGCTGCGGAGAATGCGGGGTTCAGGCCATGTCTGCGATGCCGGCCGGAGACGGCGCCCGGCAGTCCCGCCTGGCGCGGAACGGCTGCAACGGTGGGCCGGGCAATGCGGATGATCGAGGCGGGATATCTGGATGACAAGCCGGTCACGGCACTGGCGGACAGTCTCGGGATTGGCGCACGGCACCTGTCCCGGCTTTTCGCCCGGCATGCCGGGGCCAGTCCGGCTCAGGTCGCGGCGACCGCACGGGTGCAGCGGGCGAAACGTCTGATCGATCTTGGCGAGATGCCGATGGCGGAGATTGCCTTCGCCGCCGGATTTCAGAGTATCCGGCGGTTCAATGACGTGTTCCGGGCGCTCTATGGCAGAGCGCCGTCCTCGCTGCGGAAGACGCCCCGACGTTGACGTTGACGTGAAAGATATCGCCGTTCTTCACCAACACTCCACGTCCATAACCGCTTATGGCGTTTATCCTTGTTGAAGCCTTCACGAACCCTTTGTGATATTGGGGATTCCCGGCACGCCGAAGGGTGGTCAAATTGAATAACGAGGTTCGAAATGGGGATCGTCACTGACATCGTCCTGCCTTTGGTCCTGGCTTTCATGATGTTCACCCTGGGACTGGGGCTCCGGATTTCCGATTTCGGCCGGTTGCTGACGCAGCCGCGGGATATGGTGACCGGGCTGGTCTTCCAGATGCTGCTTTTGCCGCTCGTTGGTTTTCTGCTGGTTTCCAGTTGGCCTTTGGCACCGGAAATCGCGATGGGCGTGATGCTGATCGCCGTGGCGCCGGGCGGCGTGACATCGAATTTCCTGACCTCTCTGGCGAGAGGGGATGTCGCGCTTTCGGTGTCGCTGACCGCTGTCGCCAGTTTGCTCAGCGTGGTAACCATCCCGCTGGTTCTCGGCATGGCCTATCAACAGATTGCCGGTGAGGCACTGGCCGGGGAAGTCTCGATCGGCAAAACCGCGATCAGCATCTTCCTGATCGTGACCGTGCCGGTCCTGCTCGGCATGGCAGTGCGTCACTTTGTGCCCGGTTTGACGGACCGGTGCGCGCCCTATGCCATCAAGCTCTCGACCCTGTTCTTCGTGCTCGTCCTCGCGGGTGCAATTCTGCAGGAGCGGGAAAATGTGGTGGCGTATTTCGCCGAAGCCGGACTGGTCACGCTTGCGCTGAACGTCGTCATGATGGCGCTCGCCTTCCTCGGCGCCCAGGCGCTTGGCAGCGGGCCGGAGCAGCGTATTTCGATCTGCATCGAATGCGGCCTTCAGAACGGTACCCTCGCCATCGCGGTGGGCGTGCTGATCTTTGGCGGCGGCGCCTACGTCATTCCGGCGGCAACATACAGCCTGATCATGTTCGCGACCGGGCTGCTGTTTCTCGCACTGGCCCGGCGGAAGCTGATGCCCGCCGTCAATGCCGGCTGAAGGCTGTCGAGGTCAGACGTTGAAGCGGAAGTGGAAGACGTCACCGTCCTTCACCAGATATTCCGAACCTTCGACCCGCATCTTGCCGGCTTCCTTGGCGCCGCTCTCGCCGCCGCAGGCGACGAAATCGTCATAGGCGATGGTTTCCGCCCGGATGAAGCCGCGCTCGAAATCGGTATGGATGACGCCTGCCGCGTTCGGTGCCTTGGCACCGCGCCCGACGGTCCATGCCCGGGCTTCCTTCGGGCCGACCGTGAAGAAGGTCAGCAGATCCAGAAGGCTGTAACCGGCACGGATCAGGCGGGCGAGACCGGCTTCTTCCAGACCAAGAGTCTCCAGGAATTCGGCCTTTTCTTCGGTGGTGCCGAGCTGGGCGATTTCGGACTCGATGGCGGCTGAAATCACAACCGCGACGGCGCCTTCGGCTTTCGCCATCTCGAACACCTTGGCGGAATATTCATTGCCCTCGGCGGAGCTTTCCTCGTCCACATTGCAGACATAGAGCACCGGCTTGGTGGTCAGCAGCTGCAGGGTGGCGACGATCTTCTGTTCTTCCGGGCTCCAGTCATCGATGGAGCGGCCCGGTTTGCCGTCGCG
Organism: uncultured Nisaea sp.; assembly: GCF_963974195.1. Taxonomy (NCBI): domain Bacteria; kingdom Pseudomonadati; phylum Pseudomonadota; class Alphaproteobacteria; order Rhodospirillales; family Thalassobaculaceae; genus Nisaea; species uncultured Nisaea sp. Next base: position 10,351 of record NZ_CAXBDC010000021.1, on the reverse strand, counting down.
CAGGGCTTCCAGAAGTCTGGTCATGATGGCGACCTGGATCTTCGCGTCCTTGTCGCCGGACTTGGCTTTCTTCTCCAGCGGGGAGACCCGGCGCTCCAGGCTGTCGAGATCGCAAAGCATTAGCTCTGTCTCGATGGTCTCGGCATCGCGCAGCGGATCGACGGAGCCTTCGACATGGGTGATGTCGTCGGAGGCAAAGCAGCGCAGCACGTGCACGATAGCGTCGACCTCACGGATATTGGCGAGGAACTGGTTGCCCAGACCTTCGCCCTTGCTGGCACCGCGTACCAGACCGGCAATGTCGACGAATTCAAGCTGCGTCGGCAGGATGGTCTTCGAGCTGGCGAGTTCGGCGAGCTTTTCGAGGCGCGGGTCCGGCACGGCCACGCGGCCGGTATTCGGCTCGATGGTGCAGAACGGATAGTTCGCCGCTTCCGCCGCCGCCGTTTCGGTCAGCGCGTTGAAGAGGGTGGATTTGCCGACATTCGGCAGGCCAACGATGCCGCACTTGAAGCCCATGACTTAATTTTCCTGACTGTTATCGCTGGCGCCGACAGCCTTGGCTGTATCCGGCTTGTTGTTCGGTTTTGGCGGTTTCGGGCGCTGCGGGAAGACGGCCTGGCTGACCCGGCTCATGAAGCCGCTATCCTCGCCCTTGACCAGCAGGTCAGCCTCGTCGGCGACTGCGGGCACGAGCTTCGAGAGCCAGCCGGCGCGTTCCGCCTTGGCGAAATCCTGCAGCACGTAATCCTTCACCCGGTTCTTGTCGCCCGGATGGCCGACGCCGAGACGGACCCGCCAGTATTCCTTGCCGATATGGGCATCGAGACTGCGGATACCATTGTGACCGCCGCTTCCGCCGCCGCGCTTCACGCGCAGCTTGCCGGGGGCAAGGTCGATCTCGTCATAGAAGACGATGATGTTTTCGAGAGGGATCTTGAAGAACCGGACAGCTTCGCCGACCGCGCGGCCGGAATCGTTCATGAAGGTGGTCGGTTTCATCAGCAGGACCTTCTCACCGCCGACTGTACCGTCGGCGGTGAGGGCCTGAAAGCGTGCCCGGAAAGGACCGAAACCATAGCTTGAGGCAATTTCGTCAGCGACGAGAAAGCCGATATTATGGCGCGTCAGCTCGTATTTCGCCCCGGGATTTCCAAGGCCAACGAACAGAAACATCGCTCGGTCCCCTCCCGCCGGACCGCCTCACGAGGAGGCGGGCACGGCGCGGCAGATTAGTCTTCGGACTCGGTTTCGGCGTCTTCAGCCGTATCTTCGGCCTCGTCTTCGGATTCGCTGGCTTCGCTCTTCATCGAGGACGGAGCAGCGATGGTTGCGACGGTGAAATCCCGATCGGTAATGGTCGGGGTGACACCTTCCGGAAGGACGATGGCGCTGATGTGAATGCTGTCGCCGACATTCCAGCCCTCGAGGTCGAGGGTCAGGGAAGACGGCATCTGGTCCGGACGGCAGCTCACTTCGACTTCGTGACGCACGACGTTCAGAACGCCGCCGACCTTGAGGCCCGGGCACTTGTCTTCGTTGATGAACTCAACCGGCACTTCGACGGTGATGGTCGAAGAGGCGCTGACCCGAAGGAAATCAACATGCTCCGGACGATCGGTGACCGGGTGCAGCTGCACGTCACGGGCAAGCACGCTGTGCTTCTTGCCGTCGACTTCGAGATCGATCAGGGTCGAAAAGAAACCGGACTGATGAAGCAGCTTCGTCAGCGCACGCTCATTGAGCGTCACGGAAACCGGGTCTTTCTTGTCGCCGTAAATTACGGCCGGGATGAGCCCCGCGCGACGGGCGGCACGGGCGGACCCCTTACCGACCCGGTCACGCGTCTGGGCGCTCAGTGCGATCACATCAGACATTTTATTCTCCAATAAAGATGTTCCGCGTGCGGCTGACCTCCAGGGGTGCCAGCCCGCAAGGCGGAACGGATGAGCGGGGCGTTTTAGTGGCTTTCGCCGGAAAAAGCTAGCCCAAAGCGGCCCGGACCGGCATGCCGGTCCGGCGCGGCAGGTCTAGAAGTTGAAGAGGCTGGAAACCGAGCGCTCTTCGGCGATGCGCCGGATCGACTCGCCGAGAAGCGGCGCGACCGAAATCTGGCGGATATTGCGTGCGACACGAACGGCTTCCGTGGTCGCGATACTGTCCGTGGTGACCAGGGATTGCAGCGGCGAGGATGTCACGCGCGCAACAGCGCCGCCGGAGAGCACGCCATGCGTGATATAGGCATCGACGGAAACCGCGCCGGAGGCCATCAGGGCTTCGGCGGCATTGCAGAGGGTGCCGCCGCTGTCGACGATATCGTCGACCAGAATGCAGCGCTTGTCCTTCACGTCACCGATGATGTTCATGACCTCGGACACACCGGCACGTTCGCGGCGCTTGTCGATGATCGCGAGGTCGGCGTTCAGCGGCTTGGCCAGCGCGCGAGCACGCACAACACCGCCGACATCGGGCGAAACGATGGTGATTTGCTCGTCGCCGTAGCGGTCCGTGATGTCCTTGTGGAAGACGGGGGCGGCGAACAGATTGTCCGTCGGGATATCGAAGAACCCCTGTATCTGGCCGGCATGGAGATCCATGGTCAGCACCCGGTCAGCGCCGGCCGTGGTGATCAGATTGGCGACCAGCTTGGCGGATATCGGTGTTCGGGACCCTGATTTCCGGTCCTGACGGGCATAGCCGTAATAGGGAATGACAGCCGTGATGCGCCGTGCCGAGGCCCGCTTCAGTGCGTCGAGCGTGACCAGCAGTTCCATCAGGTTGTCATTCGCCGGATAGGAGGTTGGCTGGATGACGAAAACGTCTTCCCCGCGCACATTCTCCTGGATCTCGACGAACACTTCCATGTCCGAGAACCGGCGGACGTCGGCCTTCGTCAATGGCATGTTGAGGTAGGCGGCGATTGTTTCCGCCAGTGGCCTGTTACTGTTACAGGCCAGGATCTTCATACGAACGTCTGACATTCGTGCCCTGTGATCTCGGTTGGGGAAGGAGCGGTGAAATCCTTATCTTGCTGTGCCGGATCTTCAAGAAATCAGCATCAGTAGAAGCGGGCGGAACATATCAGCGCGTGTTGAAAGCGCGCAAGGGTTATTGCCGCTTTGTGACAGGTTTCTCGCCTATTCTCTGGCGTCCATACGCACGCAGCAGGGGCAGAAGGCCTTGCATGGTGCCGTCCGCGATGAGTGGCGAGGCGGAAACCCAATTCTCTTCCATGCTGCCGGCGGACACCGCGTTCTGCTGGTCGATGACACCGATTTCCCGGGCGGCAGGATCGATAAGGCGCCAGGAAATGGCGACGATATCGGTGTCTGCATTGATAGGCTTGATGTCGATCCTGCCTTTCAGGGACAGTGCGCCCTCCGGGATCGTGCCGCTGTTTTCTATGGCCACGCCGCGGGCGCGGAGCTTGCGCAGCAGGGCCTGGCGCAGGATGGCATTCCCGCTGCCGGCCTTGCCTTCGATCAGATCGACATAAAGTCCGGGAAGATCGGCTGTGGCGAGGGTTTCTATCTGCGGGAGCAGCCAGGCCGCGATATCCGGCGCATTCTGGTTGGAGATGTCTTTGAAATGGGCGGCGTCGGGCGCTTCCCAGAATGCGGCGGGCGGAACCGAGGCGACGCGTTTCTCGCCGATGACCTTGCCGGACGGGTCGCTCAACTCCCAATCGAGAATAAGTTCGGAAGGCTGTCCGACATGGAGTTGCTGATAGCCCTGGCCCTTGAGAACATAGCTGCGCTTGTTCCGGGCGCTGGCGCTGGCGATGACATTGTGTTTGACCAGTGATTTCGAGAGCGCCGCCGCCATGGCTTCCCCAACCCAGCCCACAGGTCCCTCGATAGGCTCGACATAGATGCCGGCGGCTTCGGGGGCGAGAAGAAATTCGACGTCTGATTTCTGGTAAGGCTCCCGGCTGAACGGGCGCGGTATTTCTCCGCAGCCGGTCAGGAAGAGTACCAGCAGGACCGGCAGGATGAGGCGGCGTGCGGAGAAGTCCCGGCACGGGGGGCTGTCTTTCATGGTGCGGGACTTAAATCACCAGGACGCAACTGACAAGCAGCCCGAGGACGGCCGCTGCGAACAGGATATGGAGATGAGGCATGTTTCGGCGTCTTCCCCGGAGTGCTATTTGCGAACAAGGTCGAGCGGCAGCCTGGAAAGCCGTTCGTTTCCATCGTCGGTGACAATGAAGGTCTCGCCGAGGGTCATGGCAAGATCCTTGTTGCTGTCCATCAGGATCATGTGTGCGAAGAACACCATGCCGGGACGGATTTCAACCGGGTTGCCGTGGTAGAGCATCGGGAAGTCCATCCACATCGGAGCGAAGACGGCGCCGAGAGAGTAGCCGCAGGCATTCATCCGGGCATGGCTGTAACCGCGCCGGTCCATGACGGAGGCATGCGCGTCGAACACCGAACCGGCGATATTGCCGGGACGTAGTGCCGCGCGGCAGGCTTCCAGTGCTTCCACGCAGGCGCTGTGCATGTCGACATGCCCGGGCTTCGCCGGTCCGATGGGGAGCGTGCGCATCATGCAGGCATGGTAGTGCCGGTATGCCCCGGCAAACTCCAATGTCAGTTGATCCTCGGCCTCCAGTGTGCGGCGGCCGGTGAAGTAGCGGCACAGCAGCGCGTCGGAGCCGGAGCCGATAATGAACTCGTTGCCGGGATAATCACCGCCACCCTTGAAGACGGCTCCCTGCATGGCGGCGAGTATGTCTCCCTCGAAGGCACCCGGGCCGGTCAGCTCCTGCCCGGCTATGAGGGCATCGTCCGCCAGCTCGGCGGCGCGCCGGACATAGGCCAGCTCTGTCGGGGACTTCACCACGCGCAGTTCGGAAACCAGCTCGGAGCTGTCGATCAGTGTGCAAAAGCCGTCGAGTTCGGCGTTGATCGCCATGCCGTTCCGTGCGGTCAGACCATAGGCCTCGTATTCGATGCCGAAGGTTTTTCCGGCGCCGCCAAACTCGCCCAGCATGGCTTTCAGCTCGCTCGCCGGTGTGGCGCCGTCCCGATCGACCCAGATCCGGATATCCTGGATCATGCTGGTGTTCTGCGCCTGCCGGAGATCCGGCGCCCGCGTCATCAGGGCAAGACGCCCGTCCGCGCCGAGATAGAGGCACTGGAAGAAGCAGAAACCGAACGTGTCATACCCCGTGAGGTAGAACATGCTTTCCTGGCGGAACATCAGCAGGCCGTCGAGGCCGCGCCGCTGCATCAGGTCTATGGTCCGCGCGCGGCGGTCCGCGAGCTCCTGCTCGGTGAAATGCAGCACAAGCTACTCCGATATGACGATGGTTGAGAGCTGCCGTCCGTAATCCGGCTCATTGCGCAGGCGCGAGCGCCGGTAGCTGAAAAAGTTCGGCTCGTCCCTGCAGGTATCACAATCGAGCCGGTAGAGCTCGCCCAGCCCGAGACGGGACAGGCGGGAGGCGCAGTAGTTCGAGAGGTCGAACTGGAAGTGCCCCTCGCGATTGCCGGCACTGAAGAAGGCGGCGTTGTTCTTGTCCTGCTCGAGGAACGGCTGCGGGAATTCCGGACCGACCTCGTAGGAGGCCTGGCCGATGCAGGGACCGACGGCGACCTGGATGTTGTCCGCACGGGCGCCGAGTTCGATCATCGCGTCGACCGTTGCTTCCATGACGCCGTTCAGCGCGCCGCGCCAGCCTGCGTGGCAGGCGCCGATGATGCCATCTCCCGGGTCGGAGAACAGGATCGGTGTGCAATCCGCCGAGAGGACGCCGAGGGCGATGTTCTTGCGTGCCGTCACCATGCCGTCGGCGCGCGGGGGCTCGTCTGGCCGCTCGTCGCTGTCGATGACATGGACGATTGCGGAATGGATCTGGTTGCAGGTGAAGAGCGCCCCGGCATCGCAATCGAGTGCGGCCATGGTTCGTGCCCGGTTGGCGACGACGGCTTTTCGCGTGTCCCCGGATCCGAGCCCGCAATTGAGCGAGCGATAGATGCCCTGACTGACCCCGCCGCGCCTTGTATAGAAAGCGTGGCGGATCTTGTCCGTATTCATCTCGTCAAGTTGGATCACCCTGAAAAGGCTCCCGTTTCACGCATCGACCTGTTCCGTGGCGGGCCGAAACCGGGAAGCGCATCCACTCCCGGCGCGGCAATCGCCACAGCCTTGAACAGCGTGCCCATTTCGGTGGGTTCGATCAAGCGCCGCGCGCCGCTACGGATTGTCGCCGCCTGGGCGGGGGAGGCTTTTCCGACAAGGGCCTGGACCCGGGGTTCGATGCCAAGCGCGGTGAGGAATTGCCCCTGTGTCACGGTGCCGAAGCAGGTGCAGCCGCCGGACGCGGCGCTTTCCAGCAAGGCATCGAAATCGACATGGGCGGTCAGATCCGCGGTCCCGGGCTTCTCCAGCACGTCCACATATTGATGGCCGCGCAGTGCCTGGAAGGTGTCGCCGAAAGCGCTTTTGCCGTGGCCGTAATCAAGGAACAGTCCGGCGCCGCCACAATGGGCAATGTGCCGTGCGATCTGTTCGGCGACCGTGCGGCCGTCCTCGCAGATCTCGAATATGTCACCCTCTGCGGGTATCAGGGCGGAAGGCGCCAGCCTGACCAGGTCGGCCGGTGCCGGCATCTCCGACCAGCCAAGGGCGTCATTTCCGGCATCCTGGACGATGCAGCGCTCCCGCCACATGCCATCGCGATGGATTAGTTGCCGGATCGGCAGGGCGTCGAAAAATTCGTTGCCGAGAATGAGGGAGGGGGCGTTCGGGAGTGTTTCCACCGTGTCATGCCAGGTGACATCCGTGCCGGACAATGTCTCGCGCTGGAGGGCGCGGAGCCGGGGGCTGGCTTCGACGAGATGGACCTCAATGGCATCGCGGAAGCCCGGCACGATGCGGGCGGCGCGCAGTGCGTCGGCCATCAATGTGCCGCGGCCGGGGCCGCATTCGACCAACGCGATCTTCGTCGGGCTGCCGGTCTGCTGCCAGACAGCGGCGCACCAGAGGCCGATCAACTCGCCGAAGGTCTGGCTGATCTCCGGCGCGGTGATGAAGTCGCCCGCCACGCCGAACGGCTCACGCGTCGTGTAATAGCCGTGCTCCGGATGCAGCAGGGCTTCCCGCATATAGCGCGCCACGGTGAGCGGACCGTCCGTCTCGATCAGGGCCTTCAGATGTGCCGATAGCGGGCTTGCCGTCATGAATTATCCGGGAGCGGAGGACGGCGGAGAGCCCAGATCATCACCCCGGTCCCGACCAGGATCATCGGCAGCGAAAGAAGCTGTCCCATGGTCGCGCCCGCGAACAGGAAGCCGAGTTGCGCATCGGGTTCCCGGAAGAACTCGACGATGAAGCGGGCGATACCGTATCCGGCAAAGAACAGGCCACCGATTGCACCGGGATAGCGCCTGATATCGATACGGGCGATCAGCAGGGCAATAAGGATGAACAGCACAAGGCCTTCCAGCGCGGCTTCATAAAGCTGGCTTGGGTGTCTCGGCATCGGGCCGCCATTCGGAAACACCATCGACCAGGGAACATCGGTGGCGCGGCCATAGAGCTCGCCATTGATGAAGTTCGCGATGCGTCCGAAGAACAGCCCGATCGGCGCCGCCGCCGCCACGATATCGCCAACCAGGAGCGGATTGATGCCGCGCCGCCGGGCGAAGAGGAACAACCCGGCGAGCGTACCGAGCATGCCGCCATGGAAGGCCATGCCGCCATGCCAGACCATCAGGATCTGTGCCGGGTTTTCGAGATAGTAGGGGAGATTGTAGAACAGCACGTAGCCGATGCGGCCGCCGAGCACCACGCCAAGCGTGGCATAGATCAGCAGATCATCCAGCGAGGACGGGTCCATGAAATGCGGTGTGCGGCGGCACAGATGCACACAATAGCGCCAGCCGAGGATCAGCCCGGCGATGTAGGCGAGTGCGTACCAGCGGACGGCGAACGGTCCGACGGAGAAGATCACCGGATCGATATTCGGGAAAGGCAGGCCTGCCTGCTCCATAAGGGTCGCTCCCGCGTTCAGCGATAAGGGTCTTCGGTGTCGAGATAGTCCTGGACGTAGCGCCGCACGCCTTCTTCAAGCGGGGTGAATTGACCCGGATACCCGGCATCCCGCAGCTTCTCCATGCGCGCTTCGGTGAAGTACTGGTAGCGGTCCCGGATCTCCACCGGCGTATCGACGAAATCGATTCGCGGGTCCTTCTCAAGCGCGACATACACCGCGCGGGCGAGATCGGCGAAGGAGCGGGCCTGGCCGGTGCCGAGATTGAACAGGCCGGAGACGTCCGGCGTATCGTGCAGCCAGATCATCACCTCGACGCAATCGCCAACCCAGACGAAATCGCGAAGCTGGCCGCCATCCTCGTAATCGGGGTTGTGGGAGCGGAACAGCGTCGCCGGCAGGTTGGCTGCGGCGCGCGGATATATCTGTGCCACCACGCTCTGCTGGTTGCCCTTATGGGATTCGTTCGGGCCGTAGACATTGAAGAACTTGAGTCCGGCCCATTGTTTCGGCGTCTTGCGCCCCTCGGCAACCAGGCGGGCGATTCGGCGGTCGAACAGATGCTTGCTCCAGCCATAGGGATTGAGCGGCTGCAGTCCGGCGAGGCCGTCGATGCTGGCGTCGTCCTCGAAACCCTCGCTGCCGTCGCCATAGGTGGCGGCGGACGAGGCGTAGATCAGTCTTGCGTCATTCTCGGCGCACCATGTCCACAGATCGACGGAGGTGCGGAAATTCTGTTTAACGATGAAATCGGCATCGCGTTCGGTGGTGGAGGAACTGGCACCAAGATGAAACACGGTCTCGACCACGTTCTTGTGCCTGTCGAGAAAGTCGAACAGATCCTCGGGCGGGATGATGTCGGCCAACTCGCGCTTTGCGATGTTGCGCCACTTCTCTCCGGCGCCGAGCGTGTCGCAGACCACGATGTCCCGCGCCAGATCCTCGCGCTCGCTGAGGGCGGCGACCAGGTTGGATCCGATAAATCCGGCGCCGCCTGTAACGACAATCATGCTCGTTCCTCCGATCCTAACTCTATATGGATGTTTCTCGCCCGACGCGGATTGCTTTCGCAAGCTCGAAAGTAGTAGGTCTGGGAACGGACGCTGCTTGTGCCCCGAGGATTTGCCCAATATCCGGCAGCCGGGCCAGACCAGGAGGAGCCGCCGATGCAGACGAATAACAGATTTTTCGATGACATCGCCAAGATGGCGAACGGCGCCATGTCCGCCGCCGCCGGTGTCCGCGAGGAGATGGAGCAGCTGATTCGTCAGCAGTTCGAGCGCTATCTCGGTGAGCACGATCTTGTGACATACGAGGAATTCGCGGCCGTGCGCGAACAGGCGAGCAAGGCGCGCTCCGAGCAGGAAGCGCTTGCGGAACGTGTTGCAATGCTTGAAAAGGAGCTCGCAAGCCTCAAGGAGGCCAAGGCGAAGACCACACGCCGGGCGCCAAAGCAGGCAAAAACAACGACTTCCGCCAAATCCGCTGCGCCGGATGCGGCACAGAATAAATAAGCCGCTGTTTTGTAAAGAAAACTAAATAGACCAATATTTCGGACGCGACCCACGAAATATAGGTTGATCGCGGGTTTCGCATTTGAGAGGCTACTTCTCGTGGTACTTGGCGATTGGTATCACGCTAGATCTAGTCGGGCTGTTAATCGCGGTCTGACGGACCAAGCTTCCCTGTCTACGATCGTCCCGGAGCGCCGGACAGCGCACCTCTCAGAGGGGGTTTGATAGTATGTCTCTGACTTACGTCGAAACGGTTGAAGTTCCCCGTAATCCGTTAGACCTGATGGAGGAAATTGTCGGAGCCAATGATTGGGCTCACGAGCGTGCGAGCACAGATGAGCTTGCCGTCGAAATCCAAGGCCGCTGGGCTGACTACCGGCTCTTTTTCCTCTGGCAGGAGGATATGGGAGCGCTTCACTTCTCGTGCATTTTCGAAAGCCGGGTTCCGGTCGAGAAACGGCGCGAGGTCCATTCCCTGCTTGCAATGATCAACGAGAAACTCTGGCTCGGTCATTTCGACCTCTCCACCGAAGACGGAACACCGATGTTTCGTCAGACCTGTCTGCTGCGTGGCGCGCATTCCGCGAGCGTCGAGCAGCTCGAGGATCTGGTGGATGTCGCCCTGACCGAATGCGAGCGCTTCTTCCCTGCGTTCCAGTTCGTCATCTGGGGCGGAAAATCGGCGGAAGAGGCGATGCAAGCCTCCCTGCTGGATGTTGTCGGAGAAGCTTGACCTTCCAATGAACAAATCTCTCCTGCTGCTTGGATGCGGCAAAATGGGCGGCGCCCTTCTTCAAGGCTGGCTTGAAAAAGGCTACGCCGCTCATGGCATCTGCGT
>NZ_CAXBDC010000020.1:0-51907 GCF_963974195.1 uncultured Nisaea sp. | reverse complement strand
CGTTCGTAGACAACTTCCTCGCCACGTTTGATTGCGGCTATCTCGTCGGGTGTCATGCCTTCCTTCAGGGCGATCTGCTCGTGCGCCCACCACTCATACTGGGAGCGCCAGTGTTTCGCGACCGTGAGGATCGCTGTCTCCCGCATGGCGCCGGACAGGGAGGATTCGAACCGCAGCTTCACGCCGAGAGTTTGTGCCGCTCCGCCGGTCTCTGGAGTGTGCAGCCAAGCATTGAACGGGCCGCGCAGGGCACCGCTCTTCTCCATCATGTCAATGCCCGGGCCTGACTTGAAACGGACACCGCCGGTGATTGCTTCATAGAGTTCTGCCTGGGCGGGATCGAGCTTGCCTGGCGCGAGTTTGGGTAGGCGGTCCATCTGGAAATCTCCGGGCGAGAGGGCCTGAAACGGCCTGGATGCGGCCGCTCCCGGCAAGGGAAGGTCTGTTCGCCTTCCAGTCTAGGCGCGGCCTCCTCCGAAGTCATCATAACCGCCCCAACCGTCATAGCCGCCAAAGCCGAGATCGGATGTCCGTACGCCGATCAGGGTGACTGTGACGCCATCCGACATTGTCAGCACCGCATTTCCGCCGACATCAGCGGCTTCATAACTCAGCCCTGCCTCGAATTGCAGGCTGTCCTGTCCGACCGTGAAGTCGAGGATCTGATCGTTCCCGCCACTGCCCTCAATGAGGAACGTGTCGGCGCCTTCACCGCCCACAAGCGTATCGTTGCCGAGATTGCCGACGAGCAAGTCCGCCCCGTTGTCGCCGACCAGATAATCGTCTCCCTGGCCGCCATAGAGGGTGTCGTTGCCGAGATTGCCATGCAGGACGTCGTTCCCCTGATTGCCGTAGACGATATCGTCATTCTGACCGCCATAGAGACTGTCCGCGTCGCTTTCACCCATCAGCGTGTCGGACCCCTTGTTTCCATAGAGCACGTCGCTGCCGATGCCGCCGGATACAGTATCCTCGTCCTGACCGCCATAAAGCGTATCGTTACCTTCGCCGCCGAACACAAGGTCGATGCCCTTGTTGCCGTAGAGAACATCCTCGCCGCCGCCGGAGCCGATCGTGTCGGCGCCGCCGCCGCCCATCAAGGTGTCGTCATCCGGCCCAAGGGAAATGAATTGCGTGGCATCGTCTCCGACGACGTAATTTTCCCCAGCCCCGCCGGTGATCGTGGCGGAGCCCATAACCGATGCGAATTCAATATTGTCGAGTGTCAGGGACGTTCCGGTTGGCAAATTCCGAATGTCAATCACGAACGCTTCGGATTGCGTCGCGTTGGTACTGCCGGTGATCACAATTGGATCTTCCGGAGTGCCCGTTACGGTCGTTGGAATAATGGTCCGGACGTCCAGGCCCTGGTTGCCTGCGAGTGTGCCCAGAAAAGACTGAGTGTTGGAATCCAGCGCCGTTCCACCGCTTTCCGAGGCGACCGTCGAGGCCGCATTCGAGGACGTCACCGTTGCTATCGGCGTTGTCACCGTCATGCCGGAGCCTGCAGGAAGGGTCACTGTCGTCCCGCTACCGCCACCGGCATTTGTCAGTGTTGTGGTACCGGAACCGCCAGCTGAAGTCGTTACGGTCTGCTGTGTCTTCAAGCCATCGCTGGAGGTCGTCGGAGCACTGACCGTCGTCCCGCTGCCGGCAGTGACGCCAGCACCGGTAGACCCGCCACCCGAGGACGACTCGCCACCGGAGGAAGATCCGCCACCCGAGGAACCGCCGCCGGAGGACGGTCTGACGAACTGTACAGTTGTGGAGCCGGACGTTTCTGTCACGCTGAGCGTCAGCCCAGCTTCGAAATTAGCCAGATTGATTGTACCGGAGCCGAGATTAATCGAACTGCCGAGTGCTGTACCGTTCAGGCTGCTGACAAGCCCGGTTGCGCCATCGACAATGATGATGTCGTCGTAGTCCAGACCAGAGATAGTGTCGCCGTCAAAATCCGCAATGGATCCAGTGAAGAAGGAGATGCCGCTGCCACCGTCAAGCAGATCGGCGCCCGCTCCGCCATCGATCAGGTCAAGACCATCTCCACCAAACAGCGTGTCGTTGCCAGCATCGCCGGATATACGATCATTGTCCGCGCCACCATAAACGACATCGTTCCCGTCTCCGCCCATCAGCTCGTTGCCGATGCCGTATATATTGATTAATTCGCCCGGGGGCAGGAAGCCGCCGTCACCTGCCCCGGCATAGAGAACATCGTTGCCGGCCCCGCCAAGGATGGAATCGTAACCGTCCCCTCCCGAGAGTGTGTCGTCGCCGTCGGCGCCGCTCAGAGTGTCGTGGCCACCGCCGCCATCAATGAGGTCTCCTGCCGCGCTGCCGGTAACATTCTGTCCGCCAGCCGAGCCGGTCACGTTGAACCGGTCAAGCCCGCTGTCTCCAGCGCTGAGGCTCGTCCCGTCGGCCTGTGCTGCGGTCAGCGTGATCGTCTGCGCGGCGCTGTCGCTTCCGGTCGCGATAGTTTCGAAGGCATTGATGGTTGCACCGGAAATGTCGCCCGTATCGGTAAGCGTAAGGGTTTCGTTCTGCGCCGCTGTTACGGTGCCTGTGAAGCCCGCGATTTGCATTGTCTTCATGCTTACATTGGCGTCGTTTGCAAGCGTCAGGTTTTCAAAACCGGAAAGTGTCGCGCCGGAAATGTTCGCGCCGTTGCCGAGCGTCAATGTGTCTGTGCCCGCGCCACCCGAGAGCGTTCCAACTGCGGTCAGGGAGTCCACGGAGATTGTGTCGGCTCCGGCGCTACCGTTGATGCTCTGATAGGCGGACCCCAGAGTGAATGTCAGGCCGCCTGCGCCGAGGACGTAATTCTCGATGCCCGATGCACCGGTGACCGTCCCGTCCCCGCTTGCATCCGTCAGGGTAACGGTCTCGTTCCCACTGCCGCCATTGACCGTCGTGAAGCCGTCATACTGTGCGGCCGTCATGGTCACGCTGGCATTGTCGGCCAGCTTGAGGATCTCGAAATTCTGCAGGGTAAAGCCGGAAACTGTCAGATCGCTGCCATCGGCAAGCTGGATGGTGTCGGTACCGGCGCCACCATCGGCGACGGACGTTCCTGTGATGTGGGATGCATCGGCAATGATGAGTGTTTCGTTGCCTGCCCCGAAGGTTACATCGACATTGGTACCGTTAGTCGTGTTGAAGCCGCTGCCGGACGTCGTTCCGCCGATGAAAGGCAGGGTGAAGACGATATTGTCCAGGTCGATCCGCCAGGCATCCCCGCCTTCGTAGCCGACTTCGAACGAGGTAATTCCGGTCCAGTCGGTTGGGGTAAGGTTCGTGCTGAAGGGAGGGGTGAAATCGTCGATCTCGAAATCGTCTTGTGTGACGGCCGTTCCCGCATTTGCGGTGAAGGTATAGAGGCTGCCGGTATCGACGCTGATACTTTCATTGATGTCGAAGGAGGTGACATTGATGGCAGTGTTAAAGGTGATCGTATAGCTGTCGCCGGCGCCGAGATCGCTCGGATTGAAGGCTTCGTCATCGTCGCCGGTCATGGTGCCGCTGTCGGACCGCGTGATCGTCATGGTCGTGGTGCCGTCGTCGGCCGTCACCGTCACCGAGTTGGTGCCGCTGCCCGTGATGTTCGACATGTCGAAGCTGGCGAGCCGGTGCGGATAGGCCTCCAGCGCCGGGCGCGCGAACAGCGCACTAGCGGCGGGCAATCCATTCCAGCCTGTGTCACCACCGAGATCGGAGGTGGAAAGATCGATATCGATGCCGAGCGCGTTTTCGAGAGCGCTCGCAAATGCAGTCCCTTCCGGCCCGGCCCCGGCAGAGCAGGAAACCAGGATTGCCTCGGCGCCGGGTGCCAGGCTGTCGCGGATGCGCCCGAGTGCGATATCCGCATGGCCGAGCGCCTCACGGTCCATGCGTGTGCCGGACAGCATCACTGCACCGGGTTCACCATGCGCGACAATGACAAGGCGGTCGATTTTCCGGCCGGTGGAGACCCGGTCCGCGATCTGGGCAAGGGGATCGCCTGCCGACTGGAGGAGATGAACCTCCGCGCCGTGATTGAGGCCGGCTGTAAGGATATCGAATTGTCGGACCGCAGGGTCCACGAAAACCAGTGCGCGGGAATTCTTCATGCGCCAGATCCACTCGTTTTTGAGGAGATATTAGAAGAGTATTATAAATCTAAACGATTAATATTCAGATCAGGTTGTCGTTGTCAAATCATTGAAAAATAGGAAAAATTTAATAAATTTCCTTCACGGTTCATGACGTGAGGCGGTTTCGATTAAATACATGAAATAATTAAGGTATTTGCCTTTGGCATGAAAAAAACCGGAAGGAGCGAAGGGCCCTTCCGGTTCATGCCGGGATGGCATCTTCTGCCGATGGGGTGGTCACACGTATCGAAACACCAGGAGCCCATAAACCAGAGCGATCCCGAGCGGGCCCCAAAGCACTGTGCCCACCAGCCCGAGCCAGGCCAGGAAGATAAACGCGCTGCCGAGCAGCCAGATGAAAAGCCGGTCGCCGCGCGTTGTCGTCAGGCCGAGCACGCCGTCGCGCGGGGCGCCGCCGGGATTGCGCAGCTCCAGCATCGTCATGGTGCCGAGGCAGCAGGCGATGAAAATGAAGAAGGCGGCGGTGGGCCAGGTCCAGGCCATCCAGCTTAATCCCATGAGCTGTCTCCTTCCTAGACCCGCCCGAGGGCGAAGCCCTTGGCGATGTAGTTGCGGACGAAATAGATCACGAAGGCGCCCGGGATGATTGTCAGCGTACCCGCCGCTGCCAATAACCCGAGCTCGTAGCCTGACGAACTTGCCGTCTTGGTCATGGTCGCCGCGATGGGTTTCGCCTCGACCGCTGTCAGGGTCTTCGCCAGCAGCAGCTCGACCCAGGAGAACATGAAGCAGAAGAAGCAGGCGACGCCGATCCCGGCGGCGATGGTGGGTACGAAAATCCTCAGGAAGAAGCTCCAGAAGGAATGCCCGTCCACGTAAGCCGTCTCGTCCAGCTCGCGCGGGACGCCGGACATGAAGCCTTCGAGGATCCAGACCGCGAGCGGAATGTTGAAAAGGGTGTGCGCCAGGGCCACGGCGATATGCGTGTCGAACAGGCCGACCGCCGAATAGAGCTGGAAGAAGGGCAGGGCGAAGACTGCCGGTGGCGCCATGCGGTTGGTCAGCAGCCAGAAGAACAGGTGCTTGTCGCCGATGAAGCGATAGCGCGAGAAGGCATAGGCGGCCGGCAGCGCGACCGCGACCGAGATCGCCGTGTTCAGCGTCACATAGGTGATCGAGTTCACATAGCCCATGTACCAGGTCGGGTCGGTGAAGATGGTGATGTAATTGTCGAGCGTGAATTCCTGCGGGTAGAGCGTGAAGCTGCCGAGGATCTCGTTCGTGGTCTTGAACGACATGTTGATCAGCCAGTAGATCGGCAGCATCAGGAACAGGATATAGAGGCTCGGCACCAGCCATCCGGCGGTTTTCTTCGCGTTCATGTCACTGCTCCTCGTTCCGCGTCATCACGGTGTAGAAGACCCAGCTCAACAGCAGGATGATCAGGAAATAGACCAGCGACATCGCCGCCGCCGGGCCGAGATCGAACTGGCCGAGCGCGATCTTCACCAGATCGATGGAGAGCAGGGTGGTCGAGTTGCCCGGCCCGCCGCCTGTCAGCACGAAGGGCTCGGTATAAATCATGAAGCTGTCCATGAAACGCAGCAGAAAGGCGATGGTCAGGACCCGCTTCAGTTTTGGCAGCTGGATGAAGCGGAAGATCGCCCAGCCTCCGGCACCGTCGATTTTGGCGGCCTGATAATAGGCGTCGGGGATCGAGCTGAGACCGGCATAGGCCAGCAGCACCACGAGCGAGGTCCAGTGCCAGACATCCATCAGGATCAGCGTGAACCAGGCATCGCCGGGCTGCCGGGTGAAATTGAAGTCGAAGCCGATGGCGTTCAGCATATGTCCGAGGAAGCCGATATCCGGCAGTGCGAAGATATTCCACATGGCGCCAACCACGTTCCACGGGATCAGCAGCGGCAGGGCCATCAGGACGAGGCAGACGGAAACCCATGGCCCCTTGCGCGGCATGCAGAGTGCGATGGCAACGCCGAGCGGCATTTCGATGGCGAGGATGCTGGCGGTGAAGATCGCCTGCCTGCCGAGGCTGGCATGAAAGCGGTCGGATTGCAGGATGTCCTGAAACCAGATGAGTCCGGCCCAGAAAAACTCGTTGTTCCCGAAGGTCTCCTGCATCGAGTAATTGACCACGGTCATCAGCGGGATGATGGCGTTGAAGGCGACCAGCGCGAAGACAGGAAGAACGAAGAACCAGGCCTTGTTGTTCTGCAGCTTGTTCATGCTTTTGCTCCTTCGGCCACCAGCCAGCCGTCGCGATAGACCCGCGTCCGGTCGGCCCGGAATGACAATGCGGTTCTGCCGGTCGGGATTTCGACGCCTTCAGCCACCAGCAATTTCACCGGGGCATCGCCGATGCGCGTTTCCACGATCTGATAACGGCCGCTGTCGCTGACATTCACCACATCGGCCGCGATACCATTGCCATTCTCTGAGAGGTTGACGAATTCCGGGCGAATACCGAGCCTTAGCGAGCCTTCGGCGTCGTCCTTCACAATGGCTGCATTACTGGTCGCGACGGGCTGGCCATGCAGGAAAGCCTGGCCGCCCTTCACCTCGCAATCGAGGATGTTCATGCCGGGCGAGCCGATGAAATGACCGACGAACTCATGGCCCGGCGTTTCGAACAACTCGACCGGCGTGCCGATCTGCACTACCTGGCCGGCATTCATCACCACCACCTTGTCGGCGAAGGTCAGGGCCTCGGTCTGGTCGTGTGTAACGTAGACCATGGTCCGCTTCACCCGCTGGTGCAGCTCCTTCAGCTTGGAGCGGAGCTGCCATTTCAGGTGCGGATCGATCACTGTAAGCGGCTCGTCGAACATGATCACGTTCACGTCGGAGCGGACCAGACCGCGGCCGAGGGAGATCTTCTGTTTACCGTCGGCGGTGAGGCCCGAGGCGCGGTTCATCAGGGTGTCTTCGAGATCGATCATGGCCGCGATCTCACGCACCTTCTCATCGACCTCCGCTTCCAGGACGCCGCGATTGCGCAACGGGAAAGCCAGATTGTCGTAGACGCTCATGGTGTCGTAGACGACCGGGAACTGGAACACCTGCGCGATATGACGCTCGTCCGGAGCAAACCCTGTCACGTCCTTGCCGTCGAACAACACCTTGCCGTGGCTCGGTGTCAGCAGGCCGGAGATGATGTTCAGCAGTGTGGTCTTGCCGCAGCCGGACGGGCCGAGCAGGGCATAGGCGCCGCCATCCTCGAAGGTGAAGTCGAGCTGTTGCAGCGCATAGTCTTCGGGTCGCTGCGGATTTGTGCCGTAAGCGTGCCGGAGATCGTCGAGGGTGATTTTCGCCATCGTCTCTCTCTCCTAGGCCCGGGCCGAAGCGGCGGCAGCCAGCGCGCCGTCCGGGGCGAAATACATGGCCTGTGCGAAATCGGCGTGCAGGTGGGCCTCTGCGCCGACCTCGAAAGCATGGATGCCGTGAGACTGGGAAACCCATGTCCCGCCACCCTTGGCGAAATGGATGATGCTTTCCGAGCCGCTGAGTTCGGTTACCATGACCCGGCCGGAAACCGGCACCGGGTCTGCGCCTGCCGCGACAGTGGTCACGAAATGTGGCCGGATGCCGAGCGTGTAGGGACCGTCCGAAAGAGAGGAGGCGGGGCCATTGGCAACCCAGCGTGCGCCCTCGGCATCGGTGAAGTGATCGCCGTGTTTCTCGCAGGACATCACGTTGATCGGCGGATCGGAAAAGACCTGGGCGCTGAGCAGGCTGTTGGGCTTGCGGTAGATCTCGCGGGTCGGGCCGAACTGGGTGACGGCCCCCTCGAACAGCGTGGCGGTGTTGCCGCCGAAGAGGAGGGCCTCGGTCGGCTCCGTCGTCGCATAGACCACAATGCAGTTGCGGTCGGCGAAGAGGCGCGGCAGCTCGTCGCGCAATTCCTCGCGCAGTTTGAAGTCTAGGTTCGCCAGCGGCTCGTCCAGCAACACCAGGTCCGCATCCTTGACCAATGCGCGGGCGATCGCGGTGCGCTGCTGCTGACCGCCAGAAAGGGCGGCGGGCAGGCGGTCCAGCATCGGGGTCAGGCGCAGCAATTCGGCCATGTCGCCGACCCGCTGCCGGATCAGCTCTTCCGATGCGCGTGCCACCCGGAGCGGGGAGGCGATATTCTCATAGACCGTGTAATTCGGATAATTGATGAACTGCTGATAGACCATCGAGACGTTGCGCTGCTGCACCGGCATGCCGGTCACGTTTTTGCCATGGAACCAGACTTCGCCTTCCAGCGGGCGTTCGAGCCCCGCCATCAGCTGCATCAGCGTGGTTTTACCGGCGAGCGTGGAGCCGAGCAGGATATTGAAGCTGCCGGGCTCGAACGTCAGGTCGGCCGGGTGGATATGCACCGCGTTACCGACACGCTTGGTTACGCCTTTGAGTGTGAGTGTCATGGCCTATCGAGAGGTCGGCGGATGGTGGTGCGGGCCGTCCCGCTCGTCCTGTCCGCATGTAAATCACTTTTGGCCGGAAGCGCCTTGGCGCGTCGGGCATCGAAGAAAAAATCCGGGGCCGGATCGAGGGATACGGCCCCGGCGGAGTGGAGTCTCCGAGCTAGGGAGATCGGTCCTAGTTCTGAGCCCAGCGTTTCACCAGCTCATCGTAGGAAACTGTTTCGCCCTTCGGCTTCTCGTTGGCGAGCGGGGCCTTCGCGCCACCCTTACCGAGCCATTCGGACGGATCCTTCTCAACATTCAGACGCGGGCCGCAACCGCCATAGGTATTGTTGGCCTTGTCCGCGCGTTCCATGCGCGCCATCACCTGATCCATCTCGCTGGCGAGACGGTCCATGGCTTCCTGCGGTGTGAAGGCGCCGGAATTGACGTCACCGATCTGCTGCCACCAGAGCTGGGCCAGCTTCGGATAGTCGGGCACGTTCACGCCGGTCGGCGACCAGTTCACCCGGTCGGGCGAGCGGTAGAACTCGACCAGGCCGCCGAGCTTCGGCGCCCGTTCGGTGAAGGATTTGTCGTTGATGTCGCTGTCCCGGATGATGGTCAGGCCGACATGGCTTTTCTTCAGGGACACGGTCTTGGCAACCACGAACTGGGCATAGAGCCAGGCTGCCTTACGCCGGTCGACCGGGGTCGACTTGAAGAGTGTCCATGACCCGGCATCCTGATAACCGAGCTTCTGGCCTTCTTCCCAGTACGGGCCGTGCGGGGACGGGGCCATGCGCCAGAGCGGCACACCGTTATCGTCTACGGTGTTGTTGCCGTCTGCCTTGGACGCGACCATGGAGGCGGTGAAGGCGGTGTACCAGAAGATCTGCTGGGCCACGTTGCCCTGGCTCAGGGCCGGAAGCGACTGGTAGAAGTCGTAGTCCGCCGCACCCGGAGGCGCATATTTCCGCAGCCACTCATCCCATTTGCGGATGGCATAAACAGCCGCTGGACCGTTGGTTCCGCCGCCGCGGGTGACGGATGCACCGGCGGGATTGCAGGAGCCTTCCTCCATCCGGATGCCCCACTCGTCAATCGGCCGGCCGTTCGGCAGACCTTTCGAGCCGGCACCGGCCATGGAGAGCCAGGCATCGGTCATGCGCCAGCCGAGATCGGGGGCTCGTTTGCCGTAATCCATGTGACCGTAGATACGGACGCCGTCGATCTCCTTCACATGTTCGGTGAAGAATTCGGCGATATCCTCATAGGCGGACCAGTTCACGGGAACGCCCAGCTCGTAGCCGTACATCTCCTTGAATTTGGCCTTCAGCTCCGGCTTGTTGAACCAGTCGTAACGGAACCAGTAGAGGTTCGCGAACTGCTGGTCGGGTAGCTGATAGAGCTTGCCGTCCGGACCGGTGGTGAAGGACTTGCCGATGAAATCGTCAATGTCGAGGCCGGGATTGGTGACGTCCTTGCCGTCGCCCGCCATCCAGTCCGTGAGGTTGACCGCGAGTTGCAGGCGCGCATGCGTGCCGATCAGATCGGAATCGTTGATATAGGCATCATAGAGGTTCCGGTTCGTCTGCATCTGCGTCTGAACGGCCTGAACCACCTCGCCCTCACCGAGGAGCTGGTGGTTGACCTTGATGCCGGTGATTTCCTCGAACGCCTTGGCCAGGGTCTTCGATTCATATTCGTGGGTCGGGATGGTCTCCGACAGGACGTTGATTTCCATGCCCCGGAAAGGCTCGGCGGCCTTGACGAACCACTCCATCTCGGACTTCTGGGCGTCCTTGGAGAGGGTGGAGGGCTGGAATTCGCTATCGATCCATTTCTCGGCTTCCGCAATGCCCGCCTTTGCGACGTTCGGCACGGCGAGAAGAGCCGTGACCGCAACCGCGGCCATCAGTGTCTTCTTCATTATTTTCCTCCCAGCTTTATCAGCTGAGGTGACTATCAAACGAAAAAAATCGAAGGTCAAGTCATGCGCGATAAAATGAATATTTTTACCCGGAAAAAGTATTAATAATAATATGGATTATTTCAAATAAAGATAATAAATACAGGTATATGGAATAAATTTCCTGATGTGATGATGCGCTAAAATCGTGCGTTGTACTGCGCGAGGCGCTTTTACGCTTCAGAGAAAGGTTGTCAGCTAATCGAAAGAAAACGAATATGTGGCGCTTCGCTGGCAGGGGCGGCGTGAAATTTATGTATTTGGTCGTTCGAGCGTTCGTTCGAACTGTTTAATGTCCTGAACGAAAGATAACGAAAGGACACATGATGGATCCGGTTTCGCCACGGCAGACCGATATCCTGAAGAAAGCCCGGCAGGACGGGCGGGTCGGGGTCGATGATCTCGCGCTTCAGTTCGATGTAACACCCCAGACCATCCGCAAGGATCTGAACGAGATCTGCGATGCCGGCCTGCTGCAGCGGGTGCATGGCGGCGCGGTCTATCCGTCAGGTGCGATCAATTACGCCTACGATGCGAGGCGGACCCTGGCGGCCGAGGAAAAGCGGCGGATCGGCGCGGTTGCCGCTGCCCTGATCCCGGACAACAGCTCCGTCATCCTGAATATCGGGACGACAACGGAGCAGGTGGCCTTTGCCTTGCGGGAACGTGAAGGCCTGATGGTCATCACCAATAATATCAACGTGGCGAACATCCTGCGCGAATCCCCCTCCACCGAAGTCATCATCGCCGGCGGTCTGGTGCGGCGGACGGATGGCGGCATCGTCGGCGAGGCGACCGTTGAGTTCATGCGGCAGTTCAAGGTCGATCACGCGGTGATCGGGGCCTCGGCGATCGACGAAGAGGGCAGCATTCTTGATTACGATTACCGCGAGGTCCGCGTTGCGCAGGAAATTATCCGGCATGCGCGGCGCACGATTCTTGTCGCCGACCATATGAAATTTGACCGGAACGCGCCGGTGCGCATCGGCCATCTCAGGGACATCGATGTCCTGGTGACGGATGCCGAGGTGCCGGAAAGCGTTCAGGAACTCTGCGCGCTCAATGGCGTCACGATTGCCCGCGCGCCCGGAATTCTGAGTGAACAAAGCTCAAGCTGAGAGGAAACTCCCGATGTACGACATCGCCGTAATCGGTGGCGGTATCAATGGCTGCGGTATCGCCCGTGATGCCGCCGGGCGCGGTTATTCCGTCTGTCTTGCCGAGATGTCGGATCTCGCCAGCGGTACCTCGTCCTGGTCGACCAAGCTGATCCATGGCGGCTTGCGCTATCTGGAGCATTACGAGTTCCGGCTGGTGCGGGAGTCTCTGGAGGAGCGCGAGGTGCTTTGGGCCATGGCGCCGCACATCGTGCGTCCGTTGCGGTTCGTCCTGCCGCATCATGCGGGACTGCGCCCTGCCTGGCTGCTCCGGCTCGGCCTGTTTCTCTACGATCATCTCGGCGGGCGCAAATTGTTGCCGCCGACACGGGTTCTGAACCTGAAGACGGACGCGGCGGGCGCTCCGCTGAAAGACGATTTTCGCAAGGGCTTCGAATATTCCGATTGCTGGGTCGACGATGCCCGCCTCGTGGTTCTGAATGCCCGCGATGCGGCGGATCGCGGAGCCGATATCCATACCCGCACGCAAGTCGTGAAAGCGGTGCGCGAGGACGGGCACTGGCGGGTGACATTGCGGGACCTGCGCACGGGCACGGAACGCGATATCGAGGCGCGCCTGCTGGTCAATGCGGCGGGACCGTGGGTGGACAAGGTTCTTGGCAATGCCTTCGGGCAGAATGGCGCGCGGAATGTCCGGCTGGTGCAGGGCAGTCATATCGTCGTGCCGAAACTCTACGATCACGACCGCAGCTATATCTTCCAGAACTCCGATGGCCGGATCTTTTTCACCATTCCCTATGAGCGTGATTTCACGCTGATCGGGACCACGGACCGTGACTATGAGGGCGACCCGGCGAAGGTCGCGATCACACCGGAGGAATCCGCCTATCTCTGTGCTGCCACCGGTGAATATTTCAAGAAACCGGTCGCGGTCGAGGATATCGTCTGGACCTATTCCGGCGTCCGCCCGCTGTTCGATGACGGCGCGTCCAAGGCGCAGGAAGCGACACGGGATTATGTCCTCCGCGAGGACGGAAAGCCGGAAGACGGTGTGCTGGTCAATATCTTTGGCGGCAAGCTGACGACCTACCGGCGCCTTGCCAATTCCGTGCTGCAGAAGATCGAGGGAGCACTCGGCGCCAAGGGGCCGGAATGGAGCGGCTCCAAACCTCTGCCGGGCGGGGATTTCCCTGTGCTCGACTTTGCCGGACAGCTCGATGCCCTGAAGCGGCGCTATCCGTTTCTTGATGACGGAACGGCCCTTCGGCTTGAGCGGCAATACGGGACTTTCGCGCTCGAAATCCTCGGGAACGCGAAGACATTTGCGGATCTTGGACGGGATTTCGGAGCTGGGCTGAGTGAAGCCGAAGTGCGCTATCTGATGCGCCGGGAATGGGCTGTTTCGGCGGAAGACGTGCTCTGGCGCCGGAGCAAGCTGGGCCTTCGTCTGACGGTCGAACAAGTCGAGGCACTTGGTGATTTCATGTCGGACCTGATGGCCAGCGCTGCATAGGTAATTTTATTTCATAACCGGGTTGCAAAACGGCCTGTTTGTTTTCATTCTTGCCGCGTTCCGGCGTTCTGTCCGGACCACTCATCCGGGAGCCTACTCATGTTGAGTCCGAAAGCGGGCGGCCTTAATGGCGCCTTCTACGGGAACGCCTATATTTTGCTCGCCCTTACCACACTGATGTGGGGCGGGAACGCTGTTGCTGGGCGGCTTGCCATTGGCGAGGTTTCGCCGATGGCTCTGGTTCTGTTGCGCTGGGCCGGTGTCGTGATCCTGATGGGATTCGTCTCCCGCAAGAAGGTGCTGGCGGAATGGCCGGTGATGAAGCAGCGGTTCTGGTTCCTGTTTGCCCTCGGCGCGCTCGGCTTCACGATGTTCAACGGCCTGTTCTATGTCGCCGCCCATTCCACGGTGGCGATCAATATGGGCATTTTGCAGGGTTCGATTCCGATTTTCGTGCTGATCGGCGCTCTGCTTGTCTATGGCACGCGTGTCTCGCTGGTGCAGGGTGCGGGCGTTCTGTTGACCATGGTCGGCATCATTCTGATTGCCGCTCATGGTGAGCTGGAGCGTCTTGCCGCGCTGGAATTCAATCACGGCGATCTGCTGATGGTCATGGCCTGCGCCCTCTATGCCGGATACACGGTGGCGCTCCGGAAGAGGCCGAATGTGTCCGGGCTTGCCATGTTCACCATCATGGCCGCCGCCGCCTTCGTCACGGCACTGCCTCTTGCGGCTCTGGAGGCCTATATGGGCGATTTCCAGTGGCCGACGCTGAAGGGCTGGGGGATTGTGTTGTTCGTCACCCTGTTCCCGTCCTTCCTGGCGCAAATCTTCTTCCTGCGCGGGGTCGATCTGATCGGGCCGGGCCGGGCCGGGGTGTTCGTCAACCTCGTGCCGGTCTTCGCGGCTGGGCTCGCCGTGATGATCCTGGGGGAGGTTTTCGCCTGGTATCATGCCGCCGCGCTTGTCCTCGTTCTCGGCGGGATCGCACTGGCAAACCGGACGAAGAGCTGAAATTGGCGCAACCGGGCTTGCCCTTTTCGGATGACGGCGTATGACTGGGAAAATATGACAGTTCCCGGTCAGTGACCGGCCCGAGAGGAGAGAGCCCTTGAGCGCACAACCCGTCACCGTCGTCGATCATCCGCTCGTCCAGCACAAGCTGACCCTCATGCGGAAAACCGATACGGCCACCTCCAAGTTCCGTCTTCTGCTGAAGGAAATCGCGCACCTTCTTGCCTATGAGGTGTTGCGGGATCTGGATGTCGAGACCGTCGAGATCGAAACGCCGCTTGAAACCATGATGGCGCCGCGCCTCGAGGGGAAAAAGCTCTGCTTTGTCTCTATCCTGCGCGCCGGTAACGGATTGCTGGATGGTATGCTTGAGCTGGTGCCGTCGGCGCGCGTGGGCCATATCGGTCTGTATCGCGATCCGAAAACGCTGGAGCCGGTCGAATATTACATGAAACTGCCGGAACACCGGGACGAGCGGCTTTTCATCGTTGTCGATCCGATGCTGGCGACCGGTAACTCCGCCGTCGCGGCGATTGAGCGGCTGAAAAAGGCGGGCGCCACGAACATCAAGTTCGTCTGCCTGCTGGCGGCGCCGGAAGGTATCGAGACCTTCCAGAAAGCACTGCCGGATGTGCCGGTCTTCACCGCCTCCATCGACAGGCAGCTGAACGAGAAGGGCTATATCATGCCCGGCCTCGGCGATGCCGGGGACAGGATGTACGGTACGAAGTAAGCGCGGCGATCCGGGTGGGGCGGGGAGCATGACATCATCAAAGCCTTTGGCCGGCAGGCGGGTTCTTGATCTGACCAACGTGCTGGCGGGACCGTTCTGCTGTCATCAGCTCGCCCATCTCGGCGCCGAGGTGATCAAGGTGGAGGTCCCGGGAACCGGAGACCTCGCCCGCCAGCTCGGCTCCGACCGGGAGCTGAACGAGGCCCTCATGGGCGTCTCGTTCCTGGCCCAGAACGCGGGCAAACGCTCCATCACCATCAATCTGAAGTCCGAAGACGGCAAAGCCGTGTTCCGGCGTCTTGTCGCCGGAGCGGACGTGCTGGTGGAGAATTTCCGGCCGGGCGTGATGCAGCGCCTCGGGCTTGGCTTCGATGTGTTGAAACAGTCCCGCTCCGATCTTGTCTATTGTGCGATTTCCGGCTTCGGGCAGGACGGGCCGATGCGGGATCTGCCCGCCTATGACCAGATCATCCAGGGCATGTCCGGTGTCATGAGCATTACCGGCGCACCGGATACCGCGCCCTACCGGGTCGGCTTTCCGGTTGCGGACACTATTGGCGGCCTGACGGCGGCTCTGGCCGTTTCGGCGGCGTTGGCGGAGAAGGACCGGACGGAGCCGCGCTTCATTGACGTTGCGATGCTCGAATCCGTGCTGGCGACGATGGGCTGGGCGGTGTCGAATTTCCTGATCGCGGGCAAGCCGCCACAAGCCGTCGGCAATGATAATGTGACGTCCAGCCCGTCGGGGACGTTCGAGACCGGTGATGGCCTGCTGAATCTCGCAGCCAACAAGCAGGAGCAGTTCGAGACGGTCTGCCGGATCGTGGATCGTGAGGCGCTGATTTCCGACCCACGCTTCGCCACCCGGTCCGGCCGTCTGGAAAACCGGGTGGCACTGGCGGCTCTCTTGACCGAAGCCTTCATGCAGGACGATGCGGTGACCTGGGAGGCCCGCCTGAACGAGGCCGGTGTGCCTGCCGGCCGTGTGCTGACCGTTCCGGAAGTCCTCGCCGTGCCGCAGATCGCGGATCGGGGATTGGTGGAGACTTTCGAGCAGGTGCCGGGCGTCGGCCGGGATGTCAGCATTGTCGTTCCCGGCATTAAAATTGATGGCGAGGCCCCGCGCGTGGCCGCGCCGCCGCCGGAACTTGGCGCGCAGACTGACGAGATTCTTGCCGAATTGGGTTATTCTTCCGGCGAGATTGCGCAATTGAGGGATAGCGGCGGGATTTGACGCAACGCTGATTGCCCTCAAGGAGGCAGGCATGAGAACAGCCCTGATCGTCATCGACATGCAGCTTGGCTCCTTTACACCCTATTCAGCCCGTCATGACACGTTGGGAACGATTGAGCGGATCAACCGGCTGGCGGCGAAAGTGCGCGCGCACGGCATGCCGGTGATCTATGTGCAGCATGATGGCCCGGAGGGCGATCCGCATCACCCGGACGCGCCCGGCTGGCACCTTCTGCCGGAGCTGGAGCAGGCTCCGGACGATATGATCTTGCGGAAGACGTCCTGCGATGCCTTTCTTGAAACGGATCTTGAGGCGCTGCTGGAGCGGGAGAAGATCGACCAGGTCATCGTGACGGGATGCGCCTCGGACTTCTGCATCGATACGACGGTCAGGTCGGCGCTCGCCCGCCGCTACGGAACAGTCGTGCCGTCCGATGGGCATACCACGGCGGACCGGCCCTATCTCTCGGCCGGCAAGATCATCGAGCATCATAACGCCGTTTGGGCCGACTTCCTGTCTCCGGTCGGGCCCGCGACGGTTTTGCCAGCCGCAGAAATCGAGCTGACCTGATCTTCAGGCTTTTTTCGCCTGCCAGTCTTTCAATGTCGCATGAGCATGGTCCTTGCTCGCCATTGCTTCGTCATGACCTTCGCGCTTGGCGGTGAGCTCAATGACATATCCGTTCGGATCGCGAAAATAGATTGAGTCGATGAAACCGTGATCGGCGACGCCCCGGGTTTCGATCCCGGCATCCTTACCTTTCTGATGCATGGTTTTCAGATCGTTGGGCGTGACCTCAAGCGCGATATGCAGATCGAAATCATGCTGCTCCTTGAACTCGAACGGCCGGTCGGGCGCTTCGAAGAAGGCGAGGGCAGAGCCGTCGTCCATTTGATAGAAGGAATGCAAGGTGCCGGTCGCACGCCCACTTTTGGTCTCCGTGATCTCGAAGGCATGGACCAGTGGCAGGCCAAGGAAGTCTTCGTAGAATGCCCGGGTCTCCTCTGAGTCCCGGCAGCGGTAGGCATTGTGATGAAGTCCCTTGATCATTGTGTCCTCCCGATCAGCATGCTTTGGCGGTTTATTACCCGCCTTGCATTATCTGCCATTGGCGGATGATTTGTCCCTTACGGGCCGTTTCCCGGCAAAACAATAGCTGGAACCTTGTCCCATCCTGAAATTTAACCTGATGCTAAGGAACAGAGTTTTATTCTTCTGGTCGAAGATTGAGTGTGCTTTATCTCTGACGCTTCTATGTCGAGTGCACCAATATGCCGAGAACCTCCTGGCTTCTCGGAGCAGGTTATGAACCGCGGGAAAGACTCGTCCTTGGCTGGTGATGAATTCGATGAAGAGATGGCCCGGCTTGAGGCGTTCGCCGATGTCTCGAACGGATGGTTCTGGGAAACAGACGAGAGCCATCATTTCATCTATCTCTCCAGCTCTGTGGAGCGGCTGTCAGGGCGATCGCCGGAATGGCATTACGGCAAATCACGCGCGGATGTAGGCGGCAGTAACGTCCGGCCCGAGGTCTGGCAGGCCCATCTGGATGATCTTGCTGCCCGACGTCCTTTCGACAGTTTTGTTTATCGCAGGCTCACGTCTCATGCCGAGCTCTGGATCCGGACGAGCGGGGCTCCGCGTTTTAATGCCCAGGGCGTCTTTCTTGGCTATCGCGGTTTCGCCTCGAACATCACCGCGGAAATCATGGTCCGCCGCGAAGCGGGGTTGCTGAAGGAAGCAATTCAGCAGATTACCGAGCCGTTTGTCCTGTGGGGGGCTGACGAACGTCTGGTCGTCTGCAACGATGCTTATCTCAAGCTGAATGAGAACTTCGCGTCCATGCTGGTTCCCGGGATCTCTTTCGAGGAGGCCCTTCGCGCCGTTGCCAATGATGGCCATGTCATAGCTGCGATCGGGCGGGAAGAAGAGTGGATTCTCGAAAGGCTTGCAACACACCGGTTGCCTGAGCACTCCCATTATCTGCAATTGTCGGGCGACCGGCACATGATGATTCACCAGCAGAAACTCTCGAATGGTGCTGTTGCGTGGTTCGGCCTGGACATTACGCAACTGAAACAGGCCGAGCGCCGGGCGGAAGACGCGCACAGGCAGTTGACCGATGCGATTGAAGCCGTGCCGGATGGCTTCTGCCTTTACGATGCGGATGAACGTCTCGCCCTGTTTAACTCCCACTATGCGACATTCCTGGAAACGTTTGGCGTAGAAGCGAAAGTCGGGCTTCGGTACGAGGATGTGTTACGCAAGGTTGCCGATTCCGGATTATTAGAGATCACGGAAGCTTCAACGGAAGAATGGATAGAAAACCGGCTCGCGCTGCACCGCTCGCACGATATCGCCCGGTTTGATCGTGCTTTCAAAGGCGGATGGGTGCGGGTCATCGAGAGCAGTACGAGCGATGGCAGCCGGGTGGGACTACGGATCGATGTTTCTGAATTGAAGGCGCAGGAAGCTGAGCTGCAGCGTGCTCGCGAGGCTGCCGATATTGCAAACAGTGCGAAGTCGATGTTCCTGGCGAACATGAGTCACGAACTTCGAACCCCGCTCAACGGGGTCATCGGACTAAGCCGCTTGCTAGCCGATACGCAGCTTGATGAAAAGCAGCGTGGCTATATGGCGAAGATTGAGGCGTCATCCGAAATTTTGCTGTCCATCGTCAAGGACGTTCTCGATTTCTCGAAGATCGAAGCGGGCGAAATGACGCTTGAGATCGTCAATTTTGGCCTGGATGTCGAACTCCGGCGCCTGAGTGATGTGATATCGCTGCGGGCGGCTGAAAAGGAGCTGGGTTTCAGGATCGACATCGATCCGGACACGCCGATGAGCCTCAAGGGGGACCCGGTTCGGATAGGACAGATCCTGCTAAATTTCCTCAGCAATGCGGTGAAGTTCACCGAGCGGGGTGAGGTTGTTCTGTCCATTGAAGCCGAGGCCATCGCGGACCGCCATGTGACCTTGCATTTCTCCGTGCGGGATACCGGTGTTGGGATGACGGACCTGCAGGTCGGGAATATTTTCAAACCCTTCACCCAGGCTGACCCCTCGACCACACGGCGGTTTGGCGGCACCGGGCTCGGCCTGTCAATCAGCCGCTCTCTTGCTGACCTGCTGGGTGGTGAGATTTGGGTCGAGAGTGTGCCGGGTAAAGGCAGCACGTTTCACTTCAGAGTACGGACCGCAATCGGAACGGCTTCCTCCCCGTATAAAATCAAGGCGTTTGAGCATCTCAGAGGGAAGCGCGTTCTCGTCGCCGATAACAGCGAAACGGCACGGCTGCTTATGTATGAGATGCTGTCCGAGATGGGGATTGAAACACATCTCGCGGAAGGTGGAGCGGAAGCGATTAGAGCCGCGGCAGAAGCGGGGCCGTTCGACGCCTTTCTGCTGGATTACAGGATGCCGGGCATCGATGGCCTGATGGCGTGCAGAAATATCTGTGAAACCGCAAGGACCCGGAGCGGTCAACGTCCCCAGGTCCTGATTTTTTCGGCCGATAATTCGAAATCCCTGAAAAACGCGGCGCAAGAGGCCGGCGCTCTGGATGTTCTCACGAAACCGATCAATGCATCGGCGCTGTTCGATGCCGTTGCGCTTTTGTTTGATAAGGCGGAACTCGTTCTCGGAAACAATGGCGCACCGGCCTCTCCTGATGGGTTGAGGGGGCTGCGGGTGTTGCTGGTTGAGGATAATGCGATCAATCGGGAGATTGCGGAGGCAGTACTGGGCAAGGCGGGCGTCAAGGTCACGCAGGCGGAAAACGGTCTGGTGGCGCTGAACCTTCTGAGAGCCGGCGGGCGTGCGGCTTTCGATGCCGTGTTGATGGACATTCAGATGCCCGTGATGGACGGCTATGCGGCGACGGATATCATCCGGGAAGAACCTGAATTCGACGATTTGCCGATCATCGCGATGACGGCGAATGCGATGGCGAACGAGAGGGAAAAATGTTTCGCCGTTGGAATGCAGGATCATGTCTCGAAACCCGTCGAGAACAAGAAATTGTTCGCGGCTCTCTGGAAGTGGTGCAACATTGAGGATCAAGGGGCGATGCCAGAACCCGGTGGTGAAGCGGGGTCTTCTGGCGAACAGACTGGGCCGGAAGAGGATGCCGTGATTAACGAAAATAACGAAACCGCGCTGACGTCAGACGAACTTGCCGCGCGCTATGAGCCGCTTGCCAAGATGATTGGCGATGCCTCCATGGTGGGCCGCTTCCTTGGTCAATTCAGGGAAAGTTTCGCGGATGCGCGGGCTGTCTTTGCCGGGCATGTCGATACGGGGGATAGTGAAAGCGCGCATCGCTATGCGCACCAGATCAAGGGGGTCGCTGGCAATCTGCGGCTGACTGATATTTTCGAGCAGTCGAAACTGGTTGAGAGCGGCTTCAAGGAAGAGAATGCCCCCACGGAGGAATGCTCCGCGGCGCTGGAGGAATTATTGCGGCGGATCGAAGCCGAAATGGTTCTGATTGACCGGCATCTGGCAGAGAACGCTTAAGTCTCGAAAGAAATCAATCTCTTGTAAAGATGCCAGGTCGCGTGCCCGAGAATGGGAAGCGCAACCAGCAATCCAAGAAAAGCCGGCAGCATCGACAGATAGAGGGTCAGTCCGACAAAGGCGGCCCAGCCGATCATGACGAGCGGACTCATCGTGACGGCTTTGAAGCTGGTGATCATCGCCGTGATGAAATCATGTTCCTGTTCGAGCAGGAGCGGGAACGAAATGACGGTCGTTGAAAACAAAATTAGCGCGAGTATGGCGCCGAAAACATGCCCCAGAACAAGAAAAGCCAGACCGTCAAAAGTGCTCAGGATTACGGTCAGAAAACCGCTGAAACTTGTAAATGATTGAAAACCCAGAAATACAGCTAGCAGAATGCGGACCTGATACATCCACATGATCAGCATGAACATGGTCACGAAAGCCATCCAGCCGAGCTCGCGCCGCCGTTGAGCGTAGATGACTGTAAGGACGCCTTTCCATGTCAGATCCTGTCCTGCGGCCAGCCGTCTGCTGATCTCGTATAATCCGACAGCGGCAAAGGGACCGATCAGGGAAAAGCCCACGGCAGTCGGATAGGCGAGGTAGGACAATCCCAGGGCCCAGGTCATGGCCAGGATGGCGATGCCGCCGAAAGCAAAAAAGCCTCCGAAGAACAATCCGAATCCCGGCGCCCGCAGAAAATCCTTCCAGCCATGACGCAGCGCGGCGCGAAGATCTTCGACCGTTCCGGCCCGGATAATAATTTTTGGAGGGTATGCCTCCTCGGATGTCATGCCCCGTCCTCCCATTATATTTTCCAGTAATTCTAGGCCTTTCAGGGATTGATAGGAAGTCACCGCGGCGCATGGGCTATGCAGCGTCCGGGATAGTCTCATTCCTGATTGTCAGCGTTTCATGAATGCAATCGCTTGACCGGTTGGCAATTGCGGATATTTTGTTTGCGAAACGCAATTTCGCAAACGTGTGACACGATAAACAAGTCGCACTTTGCAAAGGGGACCGGACCGCAAGTCATTGCGAAACCGGGCCACCAGGGAGCCTAAAGGAGGAATTTCATGGGCATTACTCTGCACTCATTCCGGCGTGCTGCGCTCGCCGGGGCCGCTATCACCGTTGCTTTTGCTGGTACGGCCATGGCCGATGCCAAGCTGCCGAGCCAGCTGGCCTGGACGGCTTATGGAACCGGTACCGCCGGTTACAACCAGTCGGTTGCCATCGGTGGCGCACTGAAAACGAAGCTCGGTGTCAATCTGCGTGTTCTGCCGGGCAAGAACGACGTTTCCCGTACCGAGCCGCTGCGCCAGAAGAAAGTTCAGTTCTCTGCCACTGGCGTCGGTGCCAGCTTCATGGCACAGGAAGGCGCATTCGATTTCGGCTCCAAGCGCTGGGGCCCGCAGCCGATCCGCACACTGATGATGAGCAATGGCGCGAGCGGTCTTGCCGTCGGTGTCGCCAATGACGTCGGCATCAAGGAATACAAGGATTTGAAGGGCAAGCGCGTTGCCTGGGTCAAGGGATCGCCGTCCCTGAACGTCAACACCGAGGCCTATCTCGCATTTGGTGGTTTGACCTGGGATGACGTTGAAAAGGTCGAGTTTGGTGGCTTCGGGGCGTCCTGGGCCGGCATGGTGAACGGTCAGGTCGACGCGGCCTTCGCCTCCACCAACTCCGGCAAGGCCTACGAAATGGAAGCCAGCCCCCGTGGTCTGCTTTGGCCGCCGACCCCGGAGAGCGACACGGCAGGTTGGGCGCGCATGAACAAGATCGCGCCGTTCTTCCAGCCGATCAATGCCACCGTCGGTGCTACCCTTTCCAAAGAAGCCCCTGGTGCCACCGGTGCTTATCCCTATCCGGTTCTGGTTGCCTATCCGGATCAGGATGAAGACCTCGTCTACAACATGACGAAGGCGATGGTTGAGCTGTTCCCCGATTATTCCGGCAAGGCGCCGGGCATCGACGGCTGGGCTCTGGACAAGCAGAACCTGAAATGGGTCGTGCCGTATCACAAGGGCGCCATCAAGTTCTTCAAGGAAGTTGGCAAATGGGGTGACGCGGAAGACGCGCACAACAACGAGCTTCTGAAGCGTCAGGACATCCTGCAGAAGGCCTGGGCCGATTTCCTCGCCAAGAACGTTGCCGAAGACGTTTGGGCCGACGAATGGCGCACCGCCCGTCATGCGGCCCTGAACGCCGCAGGTCTCGACGCGGTCTTCTAAGACCACGGGACTTTCTTTCAAGCCAGAGGACGGCGCATGGCGCGCCGTCCTCCGGTGATTCCAGATGCAGCATTTTTTTGAGTTGAGGCGCTCCCATGAGTGAGCAAGTTTCCCCGTCATCCGGCATGGATAACGATAAAAATGGCGAAGTCGACGAGAAGCAGCGCACACGCGCGCTGAGCGGCGTTGCCAAATGGATTTTCATCCTGTTCACCGCGGTGGCTGTCTTGCTGTCGGTCAACCAGCTCTTCAACTTGCAGTTCTTCGCCGGGGTCGTGATCCTGGAAGGACGCTATCTCTTCCTGCTCGCGGGACTGTTCCTGTCTCTCACATTCCTGTCGTTTCCGCTGCGCGGTGAGCCGGGCGCCTCGGTTGCCTGGTATGACTGGGTTCTGGCCGCGCTGGCCGTGGGTGTCTCCGGCTATTTCGCCTACACCGCCGACCTCAGCCTTGAAGAGGGATGGGAATACGCGCCGCCGGAAACGGCCCGCTGGGTTTCCTTCCTGTTCTGGGTGCTCATCATGGAGGCGACCCGGCGCGCTGGCGGTCTGGTGATTTTCCTGATCGTCTTCGTCTTCTCGCTTTATCCGACATTCGCCGACATCATGCCGGGGCCGATTTCCGGTTTCTCGCAGCCTTTTGTCGACGTGATCCCGTATCACATCATTTCCTCGGAGAGCTCTTTCGGCATCCCGATGCGGGCCTTCGGCAATCTGGTGATCGGGTTCATCATTTTTGGCGCGGCCCTGCAATATACCGGTGGCGGCGCGTTCTTTAACAATCTGGCGCTCGCGCTTGTCGGTAATCTGCGTGGCGGTGCGGCCAAGGTGGCGATTTTCGCCTCCGGCTTCATGGGCTCGCTTTCCGGCAGTGTTATCTCGAACGTGCTGACAACCGGCGCGATTTCCATCCCGGCGATGAAGAAGACGGGTTTCCCGGCGCGCTATGCCGCCGGCACGGAAGCCTGCGCCTCAACGGGCGGTGTGCTGATGCCGCCGGTCATGGGCACCACGGCCTTTGTCATGGCTTCCTTCCTCGGCCGCCCCTATCTGGAAATAGCGGCGGCAGCGGCCATTCCGTCATTGCTCTACTATTTCGGTCTGTTCATCCAGATCGATGCCTATGCGGCCCGTCACAATCTGAAGGGCATTCCGCGCGAGCAATTGCCGTCGATCCGGGAAACGCTGAAAGAAGGCTGGTTCTACCTCTTCGTCTTCGCACTGCTGATTTTCCTGATGATGTTCCTGCGTCAGGAAACCTGGGCGCCGTTCTATGCGACGGCCCTGCTACTGGTGATCAACCAGATTTCGAAGAAGCACCGGTTCGATCTGAAAGGCTTCTTCAATCTGATCTACAGCATCGGGCGCGGGCTGACTGAACTGGTCGCGGTGTTGCTTGGTATCGGCCTTATCGTCGGGGCGTTCTCGGCGACCGGGCTTGCCGGTACGCTGGTGAATGATCTGATCTTCATTGCCGGCGGTTCCGTCTTCATGCTGTTGGTCATGGGGGCAATCACCAGCTTCATCTTCGGCATGGGGATGACGGTCACGGCCTGCTACATCTTCCTCGCCGTGGTACTGGCCCCGGCTTTGGTGAAAGCCGGTCTGAACGAGCTCGCGGTGCATCTCTTCATCCTCTATTGGGGCATGGTGTCCTACATCACGCCGCCGGTTGCCCTCGGTGCCTTTGCCGCGGCGACCATGGCCCGGACCAATGCACTTGCCGCCGGTGTCGAAGCCATGCGGCTCGGCAGCATCATCTATTTCGTGCCGTTCTTCTTCGTGTTGAATCCGGCGCTGATCGGTGAGGGCGGGGCGGCCGAGGTGATTGTCGTTCTGGCAACCGCACTGCTTGGTGTCTATCTCGTAGGCAGTGCGCTGCAGGGCTATATCGCCGGTTTCGGTAATATAGGTTCCGGGGCGGTTCCGATGGCGGCCAGGGTTCTTCTGCTGATCGGGGGATTGTTCTTTGCCGCTCCGGGAGATGTCATCCCGGGTGTGTCTCATCTGCACATGACACTGATCGGTATTGTACTGTGTGCTCCCGTGCTTCTTTTCGCCCGGACGAAGCGGCGGAGAGAGGAAGCGGCCATCGGATAGAGCGGGATTTGGTGCGGCGGGGGACGGTGCTCCATGAGCGCCGTCCTGCGGAGAAAGGTATCGATCGTGCTGGTGCCCCTGCGCCTTCGTTACCATCCGCCGCCTGCCGCGCCGCCCGCTCTCTCTAAGTGAGTCGCGTAACGAAGTGATTGCTTTTACATGACTTTCTGATGTCGCTTAGTTGCGAATTCAAACGAATTTCCCAGTAAGAACAAATTTCGACAGGAGACCGGGAGCATCTTCCTCCGAAAGCGACTGGAAAAATTTTCGGCTGGGCGCGAAGATACGACCGCAATTCTTTTGAACGGGGCTGGTTGTCAGGACCGGACACAAAGCGCCGGGTCAATTCCGAGGCCTCCGTTCCCCCAATAGTCATGCTCTGAAGGAAACGCCATGTCCGCAGACCTTATTCCTGTATTTGACGGCCATAACGATACGCTGCTGCGCCTCGTTCTGGCCGATGGCGGCCGGAATGCGAAAAGTTTCCTTGAAGCAGGCAGAACGGGGCATCTGGATCTTCCGCGCGCCCGAAAGGGCGGCTTCTGCGGTGGCCTGTTTGCCATGTTCACGCCCTCCCGCTTTAGGGACGACGACACACTCGATCTGTCGCCGGACGATCCCGGAAATTTCGCCGAGGTGTCGCAACAAGTCGCGGAACCTTTCACCCGCAAGATGATCGATATGGCTCTGGCGGTAGAGAGTCTGTCCGCTGGCGAGGTGGTGATCGCGCACTCGGTGGGGGAGGCGCGGCAGGCCATGGCCGATGGAAAGCTGGCCATGATTCTTCACATAGAGGGCGTGGAATGCCTTAGTCCCGATCTGTCCAACCTGCACACATTCTATCAGGCCGGACTGCGTTCTCTCGGTCCTGTCTGGAGCCGGAAGAATGCATTCGCCGATGGTGTGCCTATGGACTTCCCGGGCTCACCCGATACAGGAAGCGGGCTGACCGAAGCCGGCCGTGACCTGATCCGAGCCTGCAACACCATGGGGATCATGGTGGATCTGTCGCATATCACCGAACAGGGCTTCTGGGATGTTGCGAAACTTTCGACCAAGCCGCTGGTTGCGTCGCATTCAAACGCACATGCGATCAGCCAGTCTCCGCGTAACCTGACCGACCGGCAACTGGAAGCCGTGCGCGCGAGTGGCGGACTCGTCGGCATCAACTTTCATGTCGGCTTCCTGCGGCCGGATGGCGTCAAGGACGAACGAACCGATCTGGATCAGATCGTCGCGCACACGGATCACCTGTTGGAGAAACTCGGTGAGGACGGTGTCGCGTTTGGCTCGGACTTCGATGGCTGCATGGTGCCGGCGGCACTGGGAGATGCGGCTGGCATGCCCCGGCTGATAGAGCGATACAGGCAAGCAGGATACGGTGAGACGCTGATCCGCAAGATTGCGGCGGAGAACTGGCTCTCCCTGCTGGAACGGACTGGTCTCTAGTCCACGTACCAGGAGATGCCGCCCCGGACCCTGATCGGGTCCGGGGCGCGAATGTCGATTAGTCGACTTTCAGATTAGCGGCAAAAGCCCGGCCACGGCGGGAATCTTCTTCAAGATCAAAAGAGATCTTGGTGCCGTCCGGCAGGTCGCTCAGACCAGCGGTCTGCAGAGCGGTGATGTGAACGAACACATCTGCGCCGCCGTCGTCCGGCTTAATGAATCCGTAGCCTTTGGTGGTGTTGAACCACTTAACTGTCCCTGTCGCCATTTTCATCTCCTTCGTAAATCAATGACAGTTTCAAGGCCGGACCGATGCCCCGGTCCGGCCGTGACTCGAACGCCAGCTATGCAGCTTCGCGGCGTTTCGATTGCTTGCGCCGGAGAGTGTTTTCACCCCCGCCGCCATTCGGTTTCCCGTGCGGAGCCTTCGGCTTGTTGCCGGAGTTCTGCGGACGGCGATCCGACCTTTCACCCGATCCGTTGCCGTTACCGCCGCCATTGCCGTCCTTCTTCGCGAAAGACTGGCCGCCGCGCCGCTTCTGGCCACGGCCTTTGCCGGGGCCGTTCGGGCGCTGGCCACGACGGTTTCCGCCGTCATTGGCGGGAAGCCGCTCGGGAGCTGTTCCGCCAATCACTTCGATCCGCTGTCCCGTGAGACGTTCGATATCGAGCAAATAGGCGAATTCTTCCGGATCGCAGAGCGACAGCGCGGCGCCTTCGGTGCCGGCGCGCGCCGTACGGCCAATCCGGTGGACATAGCTTTCAGGTTCGTTCGGCAGCTCGAAATTGATCACGTGGGTGATGTCGCTGACATCAATTCCGCGCGCAGCAATATCGGTTGCGACGAGTGCACGGCAGGCACCGTTACGGAACCTTTGCAGGGCACGCTGGCGCGCGCTCTGGGTCTTGTTGCCGTGCAGGGCCTCGGATTCGATTCCGGAAGCCGTGAGCATCTTGGCCACCCGGTCGGCCTTGTGCTTGGTCCGGGTGAAAATGATGACCTTGTTGAAGTCCGGGTTCGACAGAACCTCAAGCAGGAGTCCCTGCTTGGCGGAGGACGGAACGTGATGCACGGTCTGATGAATGCGCTCCACGGTCAGCTGTTCCGGTGTGACTTCCACGCGGCCGGGCTCTTTCAGTAGGAACTGGGCAAGCTGTTCGACCTTTGGCGGCATGGTGGCGGAGAACAACAGGCTCTGCCGTGCCGTCGGGATCATCTTGGCGATTTTGCGCACGTCATTGATGAAGCCCATATCGAGCATACGGTCGGCTTCATCGAGAACCAGATGCGTGACGGAGCCGAGGCTGACGCAATCGCGTGTCACGAGATCAAGCAGGCGGCCCGGGGTGGCAATCAGGATATCCGCGCCGCGGCCGAGAGCCGCACGCTGCGGCCCGAAGGCAACGCCGCCGACGACGACAACCTTCCGCAGACCGAGATGGCGTGTATAGGTCGCGATGCTCTCGCCGATCTGGACCGCGAGTTCGCGGGTCGGGGCGAGGATCAGGGCGCGAACGGTCTTTGCCGGCAGCTTGCGCCGGCCGGCTTTGTCCGATTCAGCAAGGTGGTGCAATATCGGCAGCGAGAATGCGGCCGTCTTACCCGTACCGGTCTGGGCGATCGCGAGCAGGTCGCGCCGGTCCAGGACCATGGGTATCGATTGCTGTTGGATGGGAGTGGGGGTTTCGTATCCGGCGTCTTTCAAAGCACGCAGGATGGGCTCGCACAAGGCGAGTTCTGAGAAATTGGTAGCAGTCACAGGGTTATTTGGTCCATTGCAACGGAGCGCTGTCCACAGACAGGGCATCGTATTTAGCCGTCTTCCACGCGCACTTGGAGCAAACGGAGATTTATCCAATTGCGGTGTGACAGAAAGTCTTTTGAAGACCGTCGCGCGATCACCCCGCGGTGCCCATATGAGTGATGGTTAAAACCAAATAAGTCAAGGAATTGATTTCGCAGAGCTGTATTGCGCGGTGTTCCGGGGAGCCGCGTGAAGGCGGTTATACGGCCCCGATTGCGTCTGCCTGCTGCTTCAATTGCGCCTTGAGGATTTTGCCTGTCGCGGTGGCCGGAAGGGCCTGAAGAAAGACATAATGGCTGGGGCATTTATAGGGGGCGAGATTGGCCCGCATATGCGCTTTCAGTGCCTCTTCGCCGATTGTCCGTCCGGCGATCGGCTGAACGAAGGCGATGACTTCTTCATTATCTCCGGCGACGCGGCCGACGACGGCTGACAATGCGATATCGGGATGCTGCGCGAGCACGCCTTCGACTTCAGCCGGGTAAACGTTGAAGCCAGACCGGATGATCAGTTCTTTCAGGCGCCCGACGACGTAGAGATTGCCGTCAGCATCCTCGCGGCCGAGATCGCCGGATCTGAACCAGCCGTCCCCGGTGATCACGTCGGCTGTCTGTGCCGGGTCCCGATAATAGCCCTTCATGACGTTCGGGCCGCGCACCCAGATCTCGCCAACCTCTCCCGTGGCTTTCGGCAGCCCCGTATCCCGGTCGGCAATCCGGAAGTCGACGCCCGGAATGGCTGGGCCGACAGTGTCGTCGGTTGCCGGATTATCCATTCTGGTGGTGGTGACGGTCGGGGCGGTTTCGGTCAGGCCGTAGCCATTGTGCAGCGGCTGCTTCCACATCGCTTCGATCTTCGTCTTGATCGTGAGGTCCAGCGGCGCACCACCGGCCGAGAGATAGCGGAGTTTCGGGGCGGGCAGGGGGGTGCCGTTCTTCGCCGCCAGTTCCAGAAGATGAGCGTACATAGCCGGAACGCCCTGGAAGATGGTCACGCCATCCTCGGCCAGGGCCCGCGCGGCCTCTTTCGGAGCGAAGCGCGAGACGGTGTGCAAATGCCCGCCATGGGCAAGGGTGCCAAGGAATACGGAGGCCAGGCCGAAGACATGGGAGGTCGGCAGCACGCCATAGGCCAGATCATTCGGTCCGATGGCGCGAATGCTGCCGGAGACTTCGGCGATGAACAGCAGGTTGTCATGGGTCAGCATGACGCCCTTGGGCTGTCCGGTTGTACCCGATGTATAGATCAGCGCGGCGACCTGATCGGCACCGTCCTTGCCAAGCGGCTCGGCCACGGCTGTTTCATCCAGCGGTGCGATCCGCAGGCCTGCAAGGGGCGGGATATCGAACGGCACCGCTCCGGCGGCTTCCGCATGGGCTGCCGCGTCCGGGGATACGCCCGTGGTGTAGAGCGTGGTCCGGGCTCCGGCATGCTCTGTGATTTTCAGGATCTCGTTGCGCGTCAGCCGGGCATTGATCAGCACGCTCCAGGCGCCTATCCGGGACAGGGCAAAGATCAGAACCTGCAGGGCGACGGCATTTTCGTTGACCAGAACCACCCGGTCTCCACCCCGGACGCCATAATCCGTCAGCGCCGTGACGGCTTTATCGACAGCCTGTTTCAGACCGCGCCCATCGAGCGAGATTTCCGCGTCGCTCAAGAGAATACGGTCGGCGGCATCCTCGGCTCTGCGGTCGATAATTGCGTGGAGATACGAGCCTTTGGAAAAGCTGCGGTCGAAATTCTTGGTCATCTCAGGTCCGTTCAGGTCGGCAGACGTGCTGGTGGTCGGTGGGATCAGCTGTTCGAGGCGACGACACGAAAACCCTGACCGCCCATGGTCAATGTTTCCGCGAGGCGGACCAGGCGTGGTCCGAGATCGTTCTCGAGTTTCTCCCTGGAGAGGAGGAAGCTGGGGCCGCCGCAATTGAGGGCGAAGACAGCGGAGCGATCGGGCATGATCACGGGGACGCCGACCGCATGCACATCCTTGTGCCAGTCCGCGAGGGAGAACGTGAAGCCGTAGGCGGCAATATCCTCGACGGCCTGATCGACGCCGTCTTTCACCCTGGAATAACGCTCCGGATCCTTGTGCGCGATGCGCTCCATCAGATAGCCGCGTTCATCGGCCGGCAGGCCGGCCAGGAATGCCCGTCCCATGGCGGTTTCCGCGATCGGAATGCGGGAGCCGACGTCAAGGCGAAGGGTCAGGGCGCCATCGCCGCGGCAGGTTTCCAGATACAGCATCTCAAGCCGGTCGCGGGTCCCGAGCGAGATCGCCGCATCGACATCATTGGCCATCTGCTGCATCAGAGGCCGGGCGCGGGCGCGGATATCGAGATTCGAAAGGAACGAGTATCCGAGAGACAGCACGCTCGGCCCCAGCTGGTAAAGCCCGGTGCTTTCTTCCATGGTCAGATAACCGAGAGTCGTCAAAGTATAGGTCAGACGCGAGATCGTCGGTTTCGGCAGATTGGTCCGTTCCGCGAGTTCCTGGTTCCCGAGACCGCCATCGCCAGGCTTGAAAGCACGAAGGATTTCGAGACCGCGTGCAAGGGCGGTAACAAACTGCCGGTCCTTGCCGTCGTCATTCTGGTCGGTGCTGTTGGACATCGTGCCTGGTCGTTCCCTTATTTCCACGCCGAAGCCTTCCGGCTTTGGCTCCGTCTCTCGTTTCGGACGGTTCTCTATAGGATATGCATGTCCGGCGCGCAGGTCAATTTGCGGAACAACGTTCCGCGTGTCGAAATTAAAGCGCATTCATTCGCTTCGTATCCTGCGTGGAAATGGCGCTGAACTGCCCTCGCGGCGTTGTCATTTCGGTCTGGTGGTGTGCTGTATTAGCGTGCGCGCGGCATACCTGTTCACGCCAGAAATGGAGTTCCCCCGTGCTCTTCCGACATAGTTTCGCTGCACTTACGCTGGTTCTCGGCCTTGCTGGTGTTTACGCCCCGGCTTTGGCTGACGATGCGGACTGGAAGCAGGTGCTCGATGCAGCCCGCGGCCAGACCGTTTACTGGAACGCCTGGGGCGGCGATCCCCGGGTCAATGCCTATATCGACTGGGCGGGGGAGCAGGCGGACGCGCGGTATGGCATTTCGGTCGTGCATGTGAAGTTGACGGACACGGCGGAAGCCGTTGCCCGGGTTCTTGCCGAGAAATCGGCGGGCCGTTCCGAGGGCGGTGCCGTCGATCTGATCTGGATAAATGGCGAGAATTTCGCCGCGATGAAGCGGAATGGCCTCCTGTTCGGCCCGTGGCTCGACAAATTGCCGAATCACAAACTGACCGATCCGGCGAACAGCCCGGACCTTGCTCTCGACTTTGGCGTCCCGGTCGACGGGCTGGAGATGCCATGGGCGCGGGCCCGTTTGGTCTTCTATCGCGATACGGATGTGCTGCCGAACCCGCCCAGCAATACTGACGCGTTGCTGGCATGGGCGCAGGAAAATCCGGGCCGCTTCACTTATCCTCTGCCGCCGAGCTTTCTGGGCACGACCTTCCTGAAACAGGTTCTGATCGAGCGCGCGGCGGACAGGGCCGCCCTCTACAAGCCGGTGTCGGAAGCGGATTTCGCCGAGGTCTCCCGGCCGCTATGGGCATATCTGGATCAGCTTCACCCCTCTCTCTGGCGGCAGGCGCGCAGCTTTCCGAAGAATGCCGGCGGTATGCGCCGCCTGATGAGTGACGGAGAGATCGACATCGCGTTCGCTTTCAGCCAGTCCGAAGCCTCCAGCGGGATCGAGAGCGGGGAGCTGCCGGAGACCGTCCGGAATTATGTTTTCGATGCGGGCACGATCGGAAATGTCAACTTCGTCGCCATTCCCTTCAATGCGGCCCATAGCGATGCCGCCATGGTGTTGGCTAATTTCCTGCTCTCTCCTGAAGCGCAGATGCGCAAGCAGGACCCGGCCTATTGGGGATCCGATACGGTTCTGTCACTCGGGCGGTTGACGAAAGAGCAGGCGGATGCGTTCCGCGCCACCGACCTCGGACCGGCCGCCCTTGCCGCGGATCAACTCGGTACAATGCTGGCCGAGCCGCATCCGAGCTGGATCGAAGCTCTTGAGGCGGAATGGACGCGGCGGTACGGAGTACGGTGAGCTTCTCACCGCTGGTGCCGGCCATATGCTGAAAATCGCCCCCTATCTGGTTGCCACCATTCTGACCGGCCCGGTTCTGGCCGGAATATTCGGGGCTCTGGTGCCGTCCTTCGGGTTCTTCCCGGCGCTCGGACATGACACGTTCGGGCTTGATGCCTGGCGGGCGTTACTCGCCTGGCCGGGGATTGCCGGATCGGTCTTCCTGTCTCTTGCTTCGGGGCTGGTAACGGTTGCCGTGGCGCTTGTGCTGGCGCTGTTGTTTCTTGCCGTGTTCTTCGAGACACGCGCCTTCACCTGGCTGCGGCAGACAATTGCCCCGTTGCTGGCTGTTCCGCATGCGGCGGCGGCTTTTGCACTGGCTTTCCTGATTGCGCCGTCCGGATTTCTCGCCCGTCTGCTGTCACCCTGGGCGACGGGGTGGCAGCGCCCGCCGGATCTGTTGATCGTGCAGGACGAATGGGGGCTATCCCTGATGGCGGGGCTGATCATGAAGGAAGTGCCCTTCCTGCTGTTGATGGCGCTGGCGCCGCTTGCCCAGATCCATGCGGGACAGCGGATGCGGCTGGCACGGTCTCTCGGCTACGGACGGATCTCCGCATGGTTCAAAAGCGTCGTACCGGCGCTCTATCCTTTGTTGCGTCTGCCGCTTTATGCCGTGATTGCCTATTCTTCCGCCAATATCGATGTGGCCCTGATCCTTGGTCCGGTCGCGCCGCCGCCATTGGCCGTGCAGGTTCTGCGCTGGTCGAACGATCCGGAGCTCGATTTCCGGATGATCGCGGCGGCGGGCGCCATCCTGCAATTTGCCGTGACCGCACTGGCCATCGCGATCTGGGCGCTGATGGAGTTCTGTGTCGCGCGGATGGCACGCGGATGGCTTGTCACGGGGCGGCGGAGAAGCGGTGATGCCGGGCTGGCTTTGCTGGGACGGGTGACGTTTCCGGCACTCATCCTCGCTTCGGCTCTGGGTATTGCCGCGCTC
Source organism: uncultured Nisaea sp. (assembly GCF_963974195.1). Taxonomy (NCBI): domain Bacteria; kingdom Pseudomonadati; phylum Pseudomonadota; class Alphaproteobacteria; order Rhodospirillales; family Thalassobaculaceae; genus Nisaea; species uncultured Nisaea sp. The sequence goes on along the minus strand of NZ_CAXBDC010000020.1, from coordinate 18,641 downwards.
GGTATCAATGCATTCGCCCGGGTCTGGCGGTTCCCCGATGCCTTGCCGGGCCGCTGGACCCTGGCGCATTGGCAGTCGGTCGGGGAAACGGCGGCGGGTCCGGTTTTTGCGACGCTCTGGATCGCCCTGCTGACGACGGCTCTTTCCCTGGTGCTGGTTATCGCGGTGCTTGAGAACGAGCGCCGGAAAGGGGAGCGGTCGGGGCGGTTGCTGGAACTCTTGATCTATGTGCCCCTACTGGTGCCGCAGATCGCTTTTATTTTCGGTCTGGTGCTGCTGGCGGAAATCGCCGGTGCGCCTCCGGGTGGCGGGCTGGTCGCGGCGGGGCATGTCATTTTCGTGCTGCCATATGTTTATCTCTCGCTGTCGGAAGCCTACCGGCGGCAGGACCCGGCCTGGACGAAGATCGCCCGGACACTTGGCCAAAGCGCCGCCGGTGCGTTCTGGCGCGTGCGCCTGCCGATGCTGCTGACACCTTTATTGACTGCCTTTGCCGTTGGTGCCGCGATCAGTGTCGGCCAGTATCTGGCCACGCGCCTGCTTGGAGCCGGCCGGGTGGAGACGGTAACGACGGAGGCGATCGCGCTGGCTGCGGGCGGCGACAGGCGTCTGATTGGAGCATGGGCACTGACACAGGCAATCCTGCCCGTTGCCGGGTTCGCGCTGGCGCTGGCGGCGCCACGGGTGATCTGGCGCAACCGCAGGGGCATGATTGGGGGAGACCGGTGACGGTGGGACTGATTTTGAAGAATGTCCGGATCGCGCTTGGCGGCGAGGAGCTGCTGGCGCTTGATTGCGCGATAGAACCGGGATCGGTGCTCACGGTGATGGGGCCGTCCGGCTCCGGCAAATCGACGCTGCTGTCCTATATTGCAGGTTTTTTCGGCGCGCCGTTTACGGCGGACGGATCGGTCTTGCTCAACGGCGCCGATATCACTGAGATGGAGCCGGAAAAACGGCATGTCGGGCTGTTGTTTCAGGACCCGATGCTGTTTCCGCACCTGAGCGTGGGCGGCAATCTTCTGTTCGGCATGCCGTCTGATGTTTCAGGGCGGCGCGTAAGGGCCGAAGAGGCGCTGACGCGGTTCGGTCTGAAGGGATTTGCGGATCGCGATCCGGCAACCCTGTCCGGCGGGCAGGCATCCCGCGTGGCCTTGCTCCGGCTGCTCCTGTCCGAGCCGAGGGCGGCCTTGCTGGACGAGCCTTTCTCCAAACTGGACCGTCATCTCCGGGACGATATCCGGCGCTTTACCTTCGAGCGTCTGCGGGAAGCGGGGCTGCCGTCGATCCTGGTAACGCATGATCCGGAAGATGCCGAGGCCGCCGGAGGCCCGGTGCTGGAGCTCGCCCTTTAGAGCGTTTCCGTGAGGAAATCGCCAGTACGATCAGAGGTGAAGACCGGGAGCCGATCCTAATCGCGAAGGTAGCGGACACGGATCGGCGCTGGACCTGCTGCGGCTCATGGCGCTATCCAAGTCCTTCACTCGAATTGGGAGGCCTTTTCATGAGCAACGAAGTCAATCGCCGCTGGCTGCTGGCATCGCGTCCTGATGGCGCACCGGTTGCGGAGAATTTCCGTCTGGACGAGGCCGAAATCCCGGTGCCGGGTGAGGGCGAGATGTTGTTGCGGGTGATCTATCTTTCTCTCGACCCCTATATGCGTGGCCGGATGAGCGATGCGAAATCATACGCTGCGCCGGTGCCCATCGATGGTGTCATGGAAGGGGAGACCGTTGCCGAGGTGATGGTCTCGAACAACCCGGATTATGTGCCCGGCGATATCGTGCTTGCCCGGGCGGGATGGCAGAGTTACGGGCTGTCCGACGGCAGCGGCGTACGCAAGGTCGCGCGTGGCTCCGTGCCGATCTCGACGGCACTTGGCGTGCTCGGCATGCCGGGCCTGACGGCCTATGCGGGACTGAAGAATATCGGCATGCCGAAAGAGGGCGAGACGGTGGTGGTTGCCGCTGCATCCGGTCCGGTTGGCTCCGCCGTGGGGCAGATTGCGAAGATCCGCGGTGCGCGGGCCGTGGGGATCGCGGGGGGCGCCAAGAAATGTGCCTATCTGATCGATGAGCTCGGCTTCGATGCCGCCGTCGATCACCGGGCGCCCGATTTCGCGGAGCAGCTTGCCAAGGCCTGCCCTGACGGGATCGACGTCTATTTCGAGAATGTCAGCGGCAAGGTGTTTGACGCGGTTTTCCCGCTGTTCAACCAGTTCGCCCGGATGCCTGTCTGCGGCACCATCGCTTTTTACAATGCGACGAACTTTCCGGAGATGGAAACGTATGTGCCGACGCTGATGCGCGCCGTGCTGACCAAGCGGCTCCGCATTCAGGGCTTCATTGTCTATGATTTCGCGTCCGATTATCCGGATTTCGCGCGCGATATGGCGAGCTGGATCGAGGAGGGCCGGGTCAAGTATCGCGAGGATATCGTGGACGGTATCGAGCAGGCGCCCGAGGCGTTCGTCGGACTTCTCAAGGGGAAGAATTTCGGCAAGCTCGTGGTGAAGGTCGGCGCCGATCCTGTCTCTTCCTGAACGCCGTTGAGGGTGATCGGGTAAGGACACATTCAACAATGTGCCGATGGCGTATCCGTCTGACAGAATATGCCATCGGCGCGCGTTGCGATTGACAGCGCCGCCGCGAAGCCGGACCCTCACATTTCATTGCCGGAGCACTAGATAACCGGCACACGGCTTTCGGGGGCGAGCCTTGTCAGATCAAGCAATAACCGATGCATATGCCAACCGGCCATGGGAGGCACCGGACCGGAACGAGCCGGTGGTGCGGCTCCGTGGCGTTGTAAAACGGTTTGGCAGCGTGGAAGCCGTCTCCGGCGTCGACCTGGACATATATCGCGGGGAAATTTTCTGCCTTCTGGGCGGTTCCGGTTGCGGCAAGACAACCTTGCTCCGCATGCTGGCCGGGCTTGAGCTGCCGAACGAAGGCCGCATCGAAATCGACGGGCAGGACGTGACCGCTCTGCCGGCCTATGAGCGGCCGGTCAACATGATGTTCCAGAGCTATGCCCTGTTCCCGCATATGAGTGTGGCGGCGAATGTGAGCTTCGGCCTCAAGCGCGACGGTATCCGGGGGGAGGAGCTCGAAACCCGGGTACGGGATGCGCTGGCACAGCTTGAACTGACTAATTTCGCGGGCCGCAAGCCGCATCAACTTTCCGGCGGCCAGCGCCAGCGGGTGGCTCTGGCCCGCGCCATCGTGAAACGTCCGAAACTTCTGCTGCTCGATGAGCCGCTGGGCGCTCTCGACAAGCGGCTGCGCGAGAACGCGCAATACCAGCTCATGAAGCTGGCCGACGATACCGGCATCACCATGATCGTGGTCACGCACGATCAGGAAGAGGCCATGGTGCTGTCGACCCGGTCTGCTGTCATGGACAAGGGGCAGGTCCGGCAGGTGGGCACGCCTTCTGAGTTATACGAAAAGCCGGGTTCCCGGTTCGTGGCGGCGTTCCTCGGTAACATCAGCCTGTTCGACGGGACCGTTTCAGCTATTCGGGACGACGGGATCGCTGAACTGGCCGTGGATGGGCTGGAGGGCCCGCTTTTTGCCGCTGCGGGTGACGTTCCCGCCAGGGCAAGAGGGGCGCTTGCTGTCCGGCCGGAAAAGGTGCGCATTGCCCGTGAAGGCGGGGCGCCCGGCGGCCAGATAAACCGCCTTGGCGGCAGTGTCGAGGGACTTGCCTATCTTGGGGATGTTACCTCCTACCGGGTCCGGACGGACCATGGGGCGCTGGTCGAGGTCACCCGGGCGAACAGCGAGAATGCAGCCGAGCGTGATGTCGACTGGGATGACCGGGTCGATATCTGGTTCGCGCCGGAAAACGCCCTGCTGCTTGGAGACGCGTAGATGGCGGTCGCGGAGCGTTTGCAGGTCGCGGCCGCGCGCCGCCGGACCTTCTGGTTCTCCGGCAAGGGGGCGGTCACGGGGATCCCCTATCTCTGGCTGTTTATCTTCTTCCTTGTGCCCTTTGCCATCGTGTTCCGGATTTCCCTGTCGGAGCCGATGATCGCGCAGCCGCCTTATTCACCCCTGTTCGGTGCTGACGGCGGCTATCAGGGATCGTTCTTCAATTACCAGCTGCTGGCGGATGATGTGCTGTTCCGGGCGGCTTATCTGAATTCGCTCTGGATCGCGGGCATATCGACTCTGGTGACATTGTTGATCGGCTATCCGATGGCTTATGCCATTGCCCGGGCAACGCCGCTTGTGCGCAATCTTTTGCTGATGGCGGTCATGCTGCCGTTTTGGAGCTCGTTCCTGCTGCGGGTCTATGCGCTGAAGACGATCATGGCCGATACAGGACTGGCGAACGGGTTGCTGCTGCACCTTGGCCTGATCGATGCGCCGATCCGGATGCTGCAGACGGATTTCGCGCTCTATGTCGGTATTTCCTACACCTATCTGCCATTCATGATCCTGCCGCTCTACGCCACGCTGGAGCGGCTGGACTGGTCTCTGGTCGAGGCGGCGGAGGATCTGGGCTGCCGGCCCTGGAAAGCGTTTCTCCTGGTCACGCTGCCGCTCTCCATACCGGGAATCATAGCCGGGGCGATGCTGGTCTTTATCCCGGCAACCGGGGAGTTCGTCATCCCGAACATGCTCGGTGCATCCGATACGCTGATGATCGGACGCATGCTGTGGGACACGTTCTTCAGCGAGCGGGACTGGACCCTGGCATCAGCACTCGCAGTGGTGCTGCTGTTGGTGCTGGTTCTGCCGATCATGCTGTTTCAGGTCGTCGAGGCACGGCGGGAGGAACGGGCATGAGCACGCGGGGCGGGAAAGTCGCATTGCTCGGCGTGGTGGTGGCCGGGTTTGCCTTCCTTTATCTGCCGCTTGTCGTGCTCGTCGTCTTCAGCTTCAACGCCTCGAAGCTGGTCAGTGTCTGGGGCGGCTGGTCGGCGAAATGGTATCTGGAACTGTTCCGGAACGAGCAGATCCTGGACGCGGCCTGGCTGTCCCTGAAGATCGCCATGATCAATGCGACCGGGGCGACCCTGCTCGGCACCATGGCAGGGCTGGCGCTTGCCCGGTTCGGGCGTTTTGGCGGGCGGACGCTCTTTACCGGTTTGATCGCGGCGCCGCTTGTCATGCCGGATGTGATTATCGGCATCAGCTTGCTGCTCACCTTCGTCTCCATGGAGCAGTTCATCGGCTGGCCGCACGGGCGCGGTATCGACACGATCCTGATCGCACACATCACCTTTTCAACCGCCTATGTCGCGATCGTCGTGCAGTCCCGGGCAAGCGGTCTTGACCGCTCGATCGAGGAAGCGGCGCTCGATCTCGGCGCGCGGCCGATGACGGCGTTCCTGCTCGTGACCCTGCCGATGCTGGCCCCGGCGCTGGCCTCCGGCTGGCTTCTGGCATTCACCCTGTCGCTCGACGATCTGGTGATTGCCAGCTTCGTCTCCGGACCCGGCTCCTCGACCCTGCCGATGGTGATTTTCTCCAAGGTCCGGCTTGGCGTGACGCCGGAGATCAATGCACTGGCCACACTCCTGATCGGCGCCGTCGCGCTCGCCGCCGGCGCGGCGACCTGGATCCAGATCAGGCGGTCATCGGGCAGTTAGGTATTCTATAAAATCCAGTCAGGAAACTGGCGCCGGGGGAACATAATCATCAGGCCGTTCTTCCAAGGCTTCCTGCTGATACCCATATTGCGCCATGCAGTCTTCGTAAACGGGGCGAGTGCCGGTTTCGACCCAATTATTCTGGAGTCCGGAGAGCGCACCGACAATGGCTGCGCCCAAAACTCCACCATTAATCAGTTCAACGCGAACAGGGCCGCTTACCTGGTTGATGCAATAGAACTTGGCGTCTTGAAAATTTTCGAATTCGCCCGGTTTTTTGCCATTGTGTGTGGTGTTGCAGGCGCCAAGAGCAAGGACAAAAGTGAAGACTATGAGCTTTATCATGTGATCAAAAGACTTTCTTATAGGAGATGTCGTGTATCTGTTTTGTGTTTTCAGCGGCTGGAGAAGTATTGTTTTCAATGAGCAGACCGGTCAGACATTGCCTCTGAGCCTGAGCAGTGCCTGGCGATCTATTTTGCCGGTGCCGGTCTTGGGCAGGTCCTCGAGGTAGATGAAATCGCGCGGTGCCTTGTGGGGCAGCAGGGTCTGCCGGATATAGGTTTTCAGGCTGACGGTGAGATCATCGCCCGGTGTAGTGCTTGCGGCTGGCCTGACAAAGGCGCGCAGGATGGTCCGGCGATCTGGCATCTGGACGGCGGCGACGGCGCATTCGACGATTTGCGGGTGCTCGTTCAGGCAAAGCTCGACTTCCAGCGGATAGACCCACTGGCCGCTGACTTTCACCAGATCGTCTATCCGGCCGAGGAAGAAATAGAACCCGTCCTCGTCGCAGCGGAATCGGTCACCGGTATAGATCCAGCCGTCCCGCATGGTCTCGTCCGTCTTGTCGGGACGGTTCCAGTAGCAGGGGGCGTTTGAATCGCCGCGTACGGACAGCACACCATCTTCTCCTGCCGCAACCGGAGCACCTTCGGGTGTTGCCAGCATGACCTCGTATCCGGGCACCCGTTTGCCGGCAGAGCCGATCTTCTTTTCGGATTCCGTATTCGAGAGATAGATGTGCAGCACTTCGGTTGAACCGAGTCCTTCCACGATTTCGTGCCCGAAACGGCCCTTCCAGGCATCGAAGATTTCCTGCGACAGGATTTCCGCCGCCGAGATGCACATGCGGACGGAGGAAAGGTCCGCGCTTGCTGCCGACGGGTCCTTGATCATTGCGGTGTAGAGGGTCGGCAGGCCGAACAACAGGGTTGGTTTGAAGCGTGCGGCCATGCTGAAGACGGCATCCGGTTTGGGCCTGCCGGAGAATAGGATAACGCTTGCGCCTGCATGGAACGGGAAGGCAAGCGCATTACCGAAGCCATAGGCGAAGAAGATCTTCGGGATCGAAAAGCAGATATCGTCCGGGCCGATTTTCAGAATGTGCCGGGCATAGCTTTCGGCCGTGTAGAGCGCATCATGCTGCAGATGGAGAATGCCCTTCGGGCGTCCGGTGGAGCCCGAGGAATACATCATGAAAGCGGGGTCGTCCCGGCCGGTCGGCGCAGCTTCCAGATCTGTGTTCTGTTCCGCCAGCCAGATGGTGCCATTGAGAGCTTCCAGCACGCCGGATGGTCCCGCGCCATTGATCGAGATCGCGGTGAGCGAGGTCAGCACGGAGGCGTCGAGCGCCGTCACCGTGTCAGCATGTTCTTCATCGAAGATCAGGATCTTGGCGTTGGCATCCTCGACATAGAAGGAGATCAGATCGGCGGTCGACAGGGTATTGGCCAGAATAGGCACAAGGCCCGCCCGGATGGCGCCGAAGATTGCAGCGGGATAAGCCGGGGTGTCCGCCATCAGCAGCAATACCCGGTCGCCCCGTTCAAGCCCGAGCGCAAGCAGGCCGTTGCCAAACCGGCAAGAATCTTCGGCCAGGGCGCCATAGGTGCGGTTTCCCTTGTCGGAATAGACCGAGATCTTGTCCGCGCGCCCCTGTGCCAGATTGTCGAATAGCAGGCTTGAAGCGTTGTAGGTCTCTGGTACGGAAAACCCGATCTCAACTGTCTCCGCCGCATCCCTCGGAACCCGGTCCAGAATCATCTCGGGTGTCATGGCCGGGCTCCCGCATCGCCGCTCCAGTGCGGGCTGTAGGCGGCGAAGAATTCAGGTGCCAGGCGTTGCAGCCTTTCATCGTCCATGCGGCCACTGCGCTGGATGTAGGAATAAGCGAAGTCGGCCGGGGCCAGGTCCATGTGGCTGGCGAAATCCTCGTACCAGGCCGCGCTGGTATTCGCCGCGCGGACGATCTTTTCGGTAATCGGCTTGCGGGCGGCTTCGTAGGCGGCAAGTGCGGCCGGAATGTCATCCGGAGTGGCGAGCACGGCCTTGGAGAGCGCAAGGGCATCCTCCATCGCGAGGCGGGTGCCGGAGCCGATGCTGAAATGCGCCGTGTGGACTGCGTCTCCAATCAGCACATGCTTGCCGCTGTACCAGCTCTTGCAGGAGAGCTTGGGAAAGCGGCGCCAATAGGAATTGTTCGCGATCAGGCTATGGCCCTGCAGCACATCGGCGAAGATGGCTTCGCAATAGGCCTTGGTTTCCGCCTCGCCCATGCCGTCAAAACCGGCGGCCTGCCAGGTGTCTTCGTCCGTCTCGACGATGAAGGTGCTGAGGGTCGGGGTGTAGCGGTAGTGATGGGCGTTGAACGGCCCGTCCACCGAGCGCCGGAACGACTGGGTGAGGGTATCGAACGGCCGGTCCGTGCCGTACCAGATGAAGCGGTTCTCGAGTTGCGGCATCTCCATGCCGTATTCCGTTCCATCACCGCGAATGAACGAATTCAACCCGTCTGCCCCGACGATCAGGTCCGCATCTTCCAGCCGGGACAGGTTGTCAGCTTCGGTTTCAAAGCGAGGCTCGATACCGACACTCCGGGCCCGTTCCGTTAGAATTTTGATCAGGTCGAGCCGTCCGATGGCGGCAAAGCCCATTCCGTCGATATCGATCCGCTCGCCTTCAAGATCCAGCGTCAGATTACGCCAGGTTTCCATCGCGGGCAGGATCGCGTCATGGGTCTCGGGGTCATCCGCCGCCATGAAGGCCAGCGCCTGGTCCGAAAACACCACGCCGAAGCCGAAGGTCGCGCCTTCCGGGTTGCGCTCGACAAGCGTTACCTCGAAGTCTGGCCGCTGCCGCTTCACAAGGTAAGAAAAATAAAGCCCGGCTGGCCCGCCGCCGATAATTTCGATGCGCATTGGCGCTACCCCCTAAGTTCTTGGGGATATCATTACGGCAGTGCCAGCGGAGCGCAACCAAACGTCGATCAATAGGGGCTGTCGACGTCTCCCATCTCGACATAGACGCTCTTGAGCTGGCTGTAATGCTCGATGGCGGCGCGGGCGTTCTCGCGGCCGATGCCGGATTTTTTCACGCCGCCGAACGGTATTTCGATCGGGGTCAGGTTGTAGGCGTTGATCCAGCAGGTGCCGGCCTCGAGCCCCGCGACGACGCGGTGGCCGCGCTGGATGTCTTTGGTGAAGACCCCGGCGGCGAGGCCGAAATCGGTGGCGTTGGCGCGGGCCAGCACTTCTTCCTCGGTGTCGAAATCGAGCACGCACATGACCGGGCCGAAGATCTCTTCCCGGGCGATGGTCATGCTGTCCTGCACATCGGCAAAGACGGTCGGGGCGACGAACCAGCCGTCGGGGAAAGACGGGACGGTGGCGGCATCTCCACCGATGAGCACGCGGGCGCCTTCGTCGCGGCCGATCTGGATGTAGCCGAGCACTTTCTCGAACTGCGGCTTGGAGACGAGGGGGCCGAGATGGGTTTCCTCGTTCATCGGATCGCCGAGACGGATCTTCGCGGTGCGTTCGCGCAGCCGGTCGAGGAATTTCTGTTTGATGCTTTTCTGCACGAAAACGCGCGTCCCGTTGGAGCAGATCTGGCCGCTGGAATAGAAGTTGCCGAGCATGGCGCCGGAGATCGCGTTTTCGATATCCGCATCCTCGAACACAATGATCGGTGATTTGCCGCCAAGCTCCAGCGTGACCTGTTTCAATCCCTCGGCTGCCGCCGCCATAACCTTCGCGCCGGTCGGAACGGAGCCGGTGACGGAAACCTTGTCCACGCCCGGGTGATTGACCAGGGCCGCGCCGACATCGCCGAAACCCTGAACCACACTGAAGACACCATCCGGCAGGCCGGCTTCCTTGTAGATCTCGGCCAGCTTCAGGGCGGTGAGCGGCGTCATCTCCGACGGCTTGAAGATCATCGCATTGCCGCAGGCCAGCGCCGGTGCCGATTTCCAGCAGGCGATCTGGATCGGGTAATTCCAGGCCCCGATGCCGACACAGACACCGAGCGGCTCGCGACGTGTATAGGCGAAGGAGCCGCCGAGATCGGTATATTCGCCATGAATGTCCGCCGCGATGCCGCCGAAATATTCGAGGCAGTCGGCGCCTGAAGCGGCGTCCGCCACTAGCGTTTCCTGCAGCGGTTTGCCGGTATCCAGCGTCTCCAGCAGCGAAAGCTCCCGATTACGTTCGCGGATCAGATCGGCGGCCCTGCGCAACACCCGGCCTCGTTCCGCGCCGTTGAGCGCGGCCCAGACCTTCTGGCCTTCCCGCGCGCCGGAAACAGCCTTGTCGATGGTTTCGGCATCGGCGGCATGAAGTTCCGCGATGGTCTCCCCGGTGGCAGGGTAGATGCTGGGGAAGCTCTTGCCCTTGGGGCTTTCCATCGGGCTGCCGGCGATGAAGTGGGAGGCGGTCGGTTGCGCGCGCATATGGTCTGTCCTTCTTGTCGGTATCAGCGGTCTGAGGTTTCCCAGCGCGGATTGATCCAGGGCTGTTTGTTCGAGGGCGCCAAGGGGGCTTTGCCGAGAATGTGATCGGAAGCCTTCTCGCCGACCATGATCGAAGGGCCGTTCAGGTTGCCGTTCGGAATACGGGGGAAGATCGAGCTGTCCGCGAGCCGCAGCCCTTCGACCCCGATCACCCGGCATTCCGGGTCCACCACGGCCATCGGGTCGCTCGTCGCGCCCATCCGGCAGGTGCCGCTCGGATGATAGGCGCTTTCGACGGCTTCGCTGATGAAAGCGTCCAGCTGCTCGTCGCTTGCCACATCCTCACCCGGCGAGATCTCCCGTCCGCGATAGGGCGTGAAGGCATCCTGCCCGAAGATATTGCGGGTCAGCCGTATGCAGTGCCGGAAGTCGGCCCAGTCATCCTCATGGCTCATATAGTTGAACTGGATCACCGGCGCGTCATTCGGATCGGCCGAACGCAGGGTGACGGTGCCGCGCGACTTCGAGCGCATCGGCCCGACATGGGCCTGGAAGCCGTGGCTCTTGGCTGGCGACTTCCCGTCATAACGGATCGCGACCGGCAGGAAGTGGTACTGGATGTCCGGATACTCGACGCCTGCCTTCGAACGCAGAAAGGCAGCGCTCTCAAAATGGTTGGTGGCGCCCAGGCCGGACTTGAACAGCAGCCATTCGAGGCCGATCAGGCCCTTGGAGAACAGGTTCAACTTCGAATAAAGGCTGATCGGCTGGGTGCATTCCTGTTGGATATAGAGCTCCAGATGGTCCTGCAGATTGGCACCGACGCCGGGCCGGTCGGCCAGAACCTCAATACCATGCTGGGCCAGCTCGGCTGCCGGACCGATGCCGGACAGTTTCAGCAGCTTCGGTGAGTTGATGGAGGAGGCGGCGAGGATCACTTCGCGGTTCGCGGTGATGGTCTCGATTGAGCTGCCGCGCGCGATCTCGATGCCAATGGCGCGTTTGCCGTCGAACAGGACACGGCGGGCGAGGCCGCTCACCATGGTCAGGTTCGGGCGCTTCAGGGCCGGTTTCAGATAGGCGTTCGCGGCGGACCAGCGACGGCCGTTATAGACCGTCATCTCCATCGGCCCGAAGCCTTCCTGCTTCTCGCCGTTATAGTCTTCCGTCATCTCGAACCCGGCCTGCTGCCCGGCCTCGACGAAAGCGTGATAGAGCGGGTTCTTGCGCGGGCCGCGGCTAACATGCAGCGGGCCGTTCGTGCCGCGCCAGCCATCCTGCCCGCCATGGCTGGTTTCCATGCGCTCGAAATAGGGCAGTACGTCCTTGTAGGCCCACCCCGTGGCGCCTTGCTCTTCCCAGTTATCGTAATCCCGGGCGTGACCCCGGACATAGACCATGCCGTTGATCGAGGAGGAGCCGCCGATCACCTTGCCGCGCGGGCAGGCGAGACGGCGGCCGCCGAGATGGGGCTCCGGCTCGCTCTGATAGCCCCAGTCATAGCGGCTCATGTTCATCGGATAGGACAGGGCGGCCGGCATTTGGATGAAGGGGCCAAAATCGCTTCCGCCATATTCCACGACGATGACCGAATGCTTGCCGTCGGCCGAAAGCCGGTCGGCCATGACAGCACCTGCGGAGCCGGAGCCGACGATCACGAAATCTGCCTGCATGGGGTTTATTCACCGCGCGGGAAACGCGCGGCCTCCTCAAGGGTGTTGAGATCCATGTGGTTGCGCATGTAACGCTCCGACGCTTTTTGCAGCGGCTGGAAGTCCCACGGATAGTAGGAGCCGTTGCGCAGGGCTTCGTAAACAACCCAGCGGCGCGCCTGACTGTCCCGGACCTCGCGGTCGAATTGCGCCATGTCCCAGCGGTCCCGCATCTCGGCCTGGAAGGTGGCGAGAGTTTCGGCATGGGCCGGGTCGGTGGCGAGGTTGGTCAACTCGTCCGGGTCTGCTTCCAGATCGAAAAGCTGTGGCGGGTCGAGTTCGCAGTGATTGAATTTGAAGCGGCCGCGCCGGATCGAGATCAGAGGGGCGTAGGAGCCTTCCGCCGCATATTCGATCAGGACCGGAGATGTGCGCTCACCGCCTTCGATCAGCGGCTTCAGGGATTCCCCGTCCGTCCAGGGCGCGACCTCGGACAGATCGACACCGGCAATATCCGCCAGGGTCGGCGTGATATCGATTGTCGAAACCGGTGCGGTGACGGTGCGCCCTTCGATGCCGGGTCCTGCGATCATCATTGGCACGCGGGCGGAGCCTTCGAAGAAGCTCATCTTGAACCAAAGCCCGCGCTCTCCCAGCATGTCCCCGTGATCGGAGCAGAAGACAACCACGGTATCCTCGTCCATCCGGCAGCGCTTCAGGGTGTCCAGCAGCGTCGCGATCTTGTCGTCCAGATAGGAGATATTCGCGAAATAGGCCTGGCGGGAGCGGCGGACATCCTCGGTGGTGATGTCGAAATTCTTGTAATCGTTGGCGAGGTAGAGCCGCTGGCTATGGGCGTCCTGATCCTCGAACGGCACGGCTGCGACGCGCGGCTCCAGCTCCGGGCAGCCTTCATAGAGATCCCAGAATTTCCGGCGGGCGACATAGGGGTCGTGCGGATGGGTGAAGCTGACCGTCAGGCACCACGGCCGTTCGTCTCCGCCACGGGAAAGCTGGTAGAGCTTCTGTTCGGCGTTGAAGGCGACCTCGTCGTCATATTCCATCTGGTTGGAGATCTCGGCGACGCCCGCGCCGGTGACCGAACCGAGATTGTGATACCACCAGTCGATCCGTTCGCCGGGCTTGCGGTAATCCGGCGTCCAGCCGAAATCGGCGGGGTAGATATCCGTTGTCAGCCGCTCCTCGAAGCCGTGCAACTGGTCCGGCCCGACGAAATGCATCTTGCCGGAGAGGCAGGTGTAATACCCGGCCCGGCGCAGGTGATGGGCGTAGGTCGGAATGTCGGATGTAAATTCGGCGGCATTATCATAGACACCTGTCCGGGACGGCAGACGGCCGGACATGAAGGCGGCGCGGCCGGGTGCGCAAAGCGGGCTGCCCGTATAGGAATTCCTGAACCGGACGGAGCGTGCCGCCAGCGCTTTCAGCGCCGGTGCATGCAGGAAATCCGCCGGGCCGTCCGGGAAGAGTGTTCCGTTCAACTGGTCGACCATCAGGATCAGGATATTGGGCTGCTTCGTCACTTGTTTCCCCCGGCAGTGAGTTGTGCATCGATATAATCTTCGGTCAGCCTGATCGCGGCGGCGCGGTCAGGATCGCTGTCCAGCAATGCATGGCGCAGATAGAGACCGTCGATCAGGGCCGCCGTGCCTTCAGCAATGTGCTGGGCGTTCTCCCGGTCCGTCAGTTGTGTCAGCGCGTGCTGCAGATTGCTGCGCAGCCGCTTTGCATAGACGGACAGCACGCGGCGGGCATCGGCCATGCTCTGTGCCTTCACATAGAAGGTAAGCCAGGCGGAAATGGTTGCGGGCCGGAACTGGTCGGAGCCGAAATTGGCCCGGATGATCCCTGACAGACGCTCTCGTGGCGTTTGGGACGAACGCAGGGCCGCGACGATTTCGACGGAAAGTTCACTGAGGAGATGCCGCATCGTCGCGACGATAAGCTGGTCCTTGCTGCCGAAATAGTGATGGGCGAGGGCGGCCGAGACGCCTGCCTGGCGGGCGATCTCGCTCATCGTCACCTCGAAGGACCCGCGTGCGTGGATAGCCTCGATCGCGGCGTTGATCAGGGCTTTGCGGCGGATTGGTTCCATTCCGATCTTGGGCATGGGCGGCAGGGTCCTTTCGCGGGGGACCGTATTTTTGATTGATTGCTCAATCAATAAAAATCTTGCGCAAGATCATCTATAATGTTTGCCTAACCCGGCTAATAACGGGGGCAATCCTAAAAGGGAGCATCAATCATGCTGAAATCCAGAACTGCATTCGCCATCGCTCTGGCGGCCGGAATCATGTCATCCGGCGCCGCGATGGCCGACGATAACTGTTCGATAGTGCGATTTTCCGATGTCGGCTGGACCGACATCACGGCGACGACTGCAGCCACCACGACGGTACTTGAAGCGATGGGCTACGAGACTGATGTGAAAGTGCTTTCCGTTCCGGTGACTTACGCATCGCTGAAAAACAAGGATATCGATGTCTTCCTCGGCAACTGGATGCCGACCATGGAAGGGGATATCGCGAAATACCGTGACGAAGGCTCGGTCGAGACTGTTGGCGTCAATCTCTATGGCGCGAAATATACGCTCGCCGTGCCGCAATATGCTTACGACGCTGGCCTGAAGAGCTTTGCCGATATTGCCAAGTTCAAGGACAAACTGGACGGCAAGATCTATGGCATCGAGCCGGGGAATGACGGCAACCGCCTGATCCTCGACATGATCGAGAAGGATGCTTTCGGCCTGAAGGGCTTCGACGTGGTCGAATCCTCCGAGCAGGGCATGCTGGCCCAGGTGGCCCGCGCGGTGAAGAAAGAGGAGCCGGTGGTGTTCCTCGGCTGGGAGCCGCACCCGATGAACGCCAATTTCGAGATGGCCTATCTCGCCGGTGGCGACGATTTCTTCGGCCCGGATCTCGGTGGTGCGTCGGTCCTGACCAACACCCGCGCCGGATATGGCACGGAGTGCCCGAATGTCGGACGGCTGCTCGATAACCTGATGTTCTCTCTCCGTATGGAGAACGAGATCATGGGCGCGATCCTGAACGATAATGAAGAGCCGAAGGATGCCGCCAAGGCATGGCTGAAGGCCAATGCCGGTATCCTCGATGCATGGCTTTCCGGCGTGACGACGGTGGACGGCAAGGCCGCGCTGCCGGCCGTGCGCAAGTCGCTCGGTCTTTAAGGCATAACATTTCGGACGGAGGCGGCATGCGTGCCGCCTCTTCTAGTTGCGTCACAGAGCGACGGCGGGGCGGGGGAGCTTTCCGTGGATTGGCTGACCGATAACAAACTTCCGGTCGGGAAGGCGGCGAGAATCTTCGTCGACTGGCTGACCGATCATGGCGCCTGGTTCTTCGACGGGCTTGCCGCCGGCCTTGAATTCATGATCGACGGCATCCTCTGGGTGCTCCAGACACCGCATCCGCTGCTGGCCGTGGTCATCGTTGCCGGTATCGCCTATGCGGTGCGCCGGACGATCACCTTCCCGCTGCTTGTCGCGGTCGGCTTGCTGCTGATCATCAACCAAGGCTATTGGGAAGAAACCACGGAGACGGTTGCCCTGGTGCTGGCGTCCTCCGTTGTCTGCATGGGCTTCGGCGTTCCGCTCGGCATTGCCGCCGCCCGGCGGCCCTGGCTGTTCTCCGCCATGCGCCCCGTGCTTGACCTGATGCAGACGATCCCGACCTTCGTCTATCTTATCCCGGCGCTGATCCTGTTTGGCCTCGGTATGGTGCCGGGATTGATCGCCACGGTGATCTTCGCCATTCCGGCGCCGATCCGGCTGACCCATCTCGGGATTTCCTCGACACCGAAAATGCTGATCGAGGCGGGGCAGGCTTTTGGCGCGACGCGCACGCAGTTGCTCTGGAAGGTGGAGCTGCCCTATGCCCTGCCGCAAATCATGGCGGGCCTGACCCAGACCATCATGCTGTCGCTCTCCATGGTCGTCATCGCCGCGCTGGTCGGGGCGGACGGGCTTGGTGTGCCGACACTGCGCGCGCTTAATCAGGTGAATATCGCCAAGGGCTTCGAAGTCGGCCTCGCCATTGTGGTGATCGCCATCATTCTCGACCGGATGTTCCGCGGACGCGGGGAGGACGGCAAATGAGGACTCCCGCCGTACGTTTCGACAAGGTGAATATCGTCTTCGGCAAGCGGCCCGAGGAGGCGTTGCCTCTGATGGACCGGGGCATGGACCGGTCCGAGATCGAGACCGAGACCGGCCAGATCCTCGGCGTGCATGATTGCAGCCTGACGGTCGACCCGGGAGAGATCGTCGTGATCATGGGGCTTTCCGGCTCCGGAAAGTCGACTTTGCTCCGGGCGGTAAACGGCCTGAACCCCGTCACCCGAGGTGCCGTCTGGGTGCATGACGGCGAGCAGGAAATCGACGCGGCCAGCGCGGACGAGGCGACGTTGCGCCGGCTCCGCACAGAGCACGTTACCATGGTGTTCCAGAACTTTGCCCTGCTGCCCTGGCGCACGGTGGCGGACAATGTCGGGCTGGGGCTGGAATTGTCCGGTGTCGGCAAGGCGGAGCGCGCCGAACGTGTGTCGCGGCAGCTTGCGCTGGTCGGGCTCGAGCAATGGGCGGACCGCAAGGTACACGAGCTGTCGGGTGGTATGCAGCAGCGCGTCGGCCTGGCCCGGGCCTTCGCGACGGAAGCACCGGTGCTGTTGATGGATGAACCGTTCTCCGCGCTCGATCCGCTGATCCGGGCCAAGCTGCAGGATGAGTTGTTGGAGCTGCAGTCGCAGTTGCACCGCACGATCATTTTCGTCAGTCACGATCTGGACGAGGCCCTGAAACTCGGATCGAAGGTTGCGATCATGGAAGGCGGGCGCATTGTCCAGTGTGGTACACCGCATGAGATCGTGATGAACCCGGCGAATGCCTATGTGGCCGAATTCGTCTCTCACATGAACCCGCTGAATGTGTTGCGTGCGGATTCGGTGATGGCGCCGGTTCCGGATGGGACACCTCTGCCGGGCGGCATGCAGATGATCGGCTCCGAGGAAATCGCGGCGGGAGTCGTGCCGGTCGCATTGCCGGACACGCCGATGGCGGATCTGATGCGATGCCGATTGCAGAGCAGGGAAGAAATCATCGTCGTGGCGGACGGAAAACCGGTCGGGCGGATCGGCGATGCCGAAATCTATTCCTCTCTCCTCAAGGAATAGGGTAGGACTCACAAAACATGAACTAAAGTGCAGGAGGAAGCCGTGTCGGATAAGGGCATCGTGATCGTCGGGGCCAGCCACGGCGGCGTTCAGTTGGCGGCCAGCCTGAGAGAGAAGGGCTATGACGGCCCCCTCACCATGCTTACGTCCGAGCCGGACCTGCCCTATCAGAAGCCACCGCTTTCCAAAGGCTATATCAAAGAGCCCGATCCGAAGCCGACACCGCTTCGGCCCGAGAAATTTTATACAGATCGTTCCATCGACCTGCGCCTTGGCGCGACGGCGGCCGCGCTAGACCTGAGTGGCGGAGAAGTGCGGCTGGCGGATGGCTCGGCCATTCCCTGCTCGAAGATCGCGCTGGCGGTGGGCTCCCGCCCCCGCCGCATCCCGATCCCGAATATGGACGCGCCGGGGGTGCTGGAACTCCGGACCTATCAGGACAGCCAGGCGATCAAGGCCGGTTTCAACGCTGCCAGCTCCGTGCTGGTCATCGGCGGCGGCTTCATCGGCCTCGAAATCGCGGCGACGGCGGCCGTTCTCGGCAAGCAGGTGACTGTGCTTGAAGCGGAGGGACGGCTGATGGCCCGGGCGGTTTCGCCCGCGGTCTCCGCTTATTTCTTCGGCTATCTGACGGCTCTTGGGGCGGATATCCGGCTGAACGCCCGCGTCTCGGGCATTCGGCTGTCCGGCGGGCTGGCTTCCGGCGCCGATCTCGCGGATGGCAGTGTGATCGATGCCGATTGTGTGATTTCGGGAACCGGGGTGCTGCCCTGTACGGAGCTGGCCGAAGCCGCTGGTCTCGATATCGAGAACGGGATTGCTGTTGGCCCGACCATGCTTACCTCCGTGCCGGAAGTGGCATCGATCGGGGACTGTGCCAGTTACACGCATTGGCAGGTCGGGCGCCGGGTCCGGCTCGAATCCGTGCAGAATGCCGTCGATCAGGCAAAAACGGCGGCGGCGGCGCTGCTGGGCGAGGCGGAGCCGTATCATGAGGTGCCGTGGTTCTGGTCCGATCAGGCCGATGCAAAATTGCAGATTGCCGGGCTTTCTGATGGCACGGAGGAGGCCGTCCTGCGTGGCGACCCGGAAAGCGGCTCCTTTTCCGCTTTTCTTTTCGCCGGTGGCAAGCTGCGCTGCGTCGAGTCGGTAAACAAGGCCGGCGACCATGCCCTCGGGCGCCGGCTTTTGGCTCTGGATGCGGGTCTGACGCCGGAGCAGGCGGCAGACCCTGATTTTGACCTGCGTGGCTTGATGAAGCGGGCCCGCTCCTGACACCACATTTTGCCGCACCCGGCCGCATTTCCGCAGCTTGTCTGGTCCCACGATACCGTGCGGCCTGATTTATCAATGCTTATCAGCCGGCCAGGCTGCGGAAGCTGAAGACATTCAGATCGCAATTTAGGTATTCCATGGCATAACGTGTGTGATATACCAGAACCCACGC
>NZ_CAXBDC010000019.1:0-52471 GCF_963974195.1 uncultured Nisaea sp. | reverse complement strand
GAAGGCCTATGTCGCCGATTTCCCGCCGGCCCTGGTTGCCCGCGATCAGCTTGAACATGCCGTGGCCGAGCTTGCCACCTATCAGAACCAGCGCATCACCAGCATCTTCAATGACGGCCTGGAAGCCGCCATTACCGGCAAGGCCACGCCGGAAGAAGCAATGAACGATGCGCAGCAGAAGGCGGACAAGATCCTCAAGGACTACCGCTAAAACTCCGGGACCCGGCGGCGGGCATTGTCCCGCCGCCGGTCTTTTTCCGACCAGCGAAAGTACCGCGCCCGATGGGACCCACAGCAAAGAGAACCTGGATCCATGCCTGGCTGTTCCTCAGCCCGGCCATGATCCTGCTGATTGCCTTTACCCACTATCCGGCAGCGGTCACCCTCTTCCACAGCTTCTTCTCCACGCCGCGTGGCAAACGCGAGGCGAAATTCGTCGGTCTTGAGAATTATCAGACGCTGATCGCGGACGACACATTCTGGACCGTGCTGGTCAACAATCTCTGGTACGCACTCGCCACCATCCCGCTTTCGGTCGGCATTGCTATCGCCATGGCGCTCTGGGTCGACAGCAAGCTGAAGGGCCGGTCCTTCGTGCGCATGGCCTACTTCACGCCGACCGTGCTGCCGCTGATCGCCGTCGCCAATATCTGGATGTTTTTCTATACGCCCGGCTTCGGCCTGATCGACCAGATCCGTGGTGTCTTCGGTTTTGCCCAGCAGAACTGGCTCGGCGATCCGGAAAGCGCGCTGAACGCCGTCATCGTGGTGGCGATCTGGAAGGAAGCCGGTTTCTTCATGATCTTCTATCTGGCCGCGCTGCAAACCATCCCGGCATCACTCCGGGAAGCCGCTGCCATAGAAGGCGCGGGGCGCTGGTATTTCTTCCGCCGCATCACCTTCCCCTTGCTGATGCCAACCACTCTCTTCGTCTCGGTCAACGCGATCATCAATTCGTTCCGGCTGGTCGATCACATCTTCATCATGACGGAAGGCGGCCCGGACAATGCCAGCTCCCTGCTGCTGTTCTACATCTACGAGACCGCGTTCCGGTTCTGGGACACCGCCTATGCCTCGACCCTGACCGTTGTTCTGCTTGTGATCCTGTTCACCGTGGCCATCGGCCAGTTCCTGCTTCTCGACAAACGGGTGCATTACCGATGAGCGCCGCCAGAGCCTTCCGTTTCGACTATGACCGGGCGCTGAACACCACTGCCGCCTGGGCACTCGCCATCGTCTGGTTCGCGCCGCTGATCTACGCCACCTGGACAGCGTTTCACCCGACGGAATTCTCCACCCGTTTCGAGCTGACAGCTCCGCTGACACTGGAGAACTTCTCCGCAGCCTGGAACGCCGCGCCGTTCGCACGCTATTTCCTGAATACGATGCTGCTGGTGACGTCGATCCTGATCGGCCAGTTCGTGCTCTGCACGCTCGCCGCCTTCGCCTTCGCCCGGTTCGAGTTTCGCGGGCGGGATACCGTCTTCGTTCTGGTGTTGCTGCAGCTTCTGGTCATGCCGGATATCCTGATCGTCGAGAATTACCGGACCATGCGGTTTCTTGGACTGGTCGACACCATCCTCGCCATCGGCCTGCCCTACATGGCGTCCGGCTTCGGCATCTTCCTCCTGCGGCAGACCTTCAAGACCATCCCGAAGGAGCTGGACGACGCGGCAAGGGTCGAGGGTGCCGGGTTCATGACCATCCTGCTCAGGGTCTATGTCCCGCTGGCAAAGCCGACCTACCTCGCCTACGGCCTGGTTTCCGTCAGCCACCACTGGAACAACTTCCTGTGGCCGTTGATCGTGACAAACTCGGTCGAGACACGGCCGGTGACCGTCGGCCTCAGCATCTTCTCCTCGACCGATCAGGGCATCGACTGGGCCGTCATCAGCGCCGCAACGCTGATGACCTCCGGCCCGCTGCTGATCGCCTTCCTGCTGTTCCAGCGGCAATTCGTTCAGAGCTTCATGCGGGCCGGGATCAAGTAGGCTCAGGCCTCAGGCACAACCTTGCCCGGGTTCATGATCCCTTTCGGGTCGATCGCCTTCTTCACCGCCTGCATCAGGGCGATTTTCGAAGGCGAGCCGTATTTGATCAGATACGGCAGCTTTTCAGAGCCGATCCCGTGCTCGGCGGAGATACTGCCGCCGAGCGCGATTGTGCTTTCATACATCCGCTGCGAGAGACCGGGTTTCTTAACCTCCCACTCCTCGTCGCTCATGTCCGCCGGTTTGCGGGCCGTGTAATGAATATTACCGTCCCCCATATGGCCAAAACAGTTGAAGGCCATACCCGGCACATATTCGCTCAACGACGCCTGAGACTGATCTATGAAGGTTGCCACCTTGGAGACAGGCACCGAAACATCGCCTGCCATGCGGGGCGTCCCCTCGCGCTTACCGGCCTCGGCCTGCTCCTCACGGATCCGCCAGAGTTCGCGGCGCTGGCCTTCATTCTCAGCAATCACCCCGTCAGTTACCCAGCCCTGCTCCATCGCTTCGGTGAAGATTGCCTCAAGCTTGGCCCGTAGATCGTCGAGCGGAGATGGCGTCCCCATCTCCAGCAGCACGTACCAGGGCGAGCGCTCTGCAAGCGGGTCGGTGATTCCATCAATATACTTGATCGCCATGTCGAATGAGGCCCGGGGCATGATCTCAAAGGCGAGGATCGTGTCGCCGGACAGCTCTCGCGCACTCGACAGCAGATGCTGTGCCTCATGCGGGGACGGCACTGACAGCATGGCTGTCTCGCGGACGCGCGGCAGCGGCATCAGACGGAACGCCGCGGCGGTAACGATGCCAAGCGTGCCTTCCGCGCCGATGAACATCTGCTTCATGTCATAGCCGGTATTGTTCTTGCGCAGCGTTTCCAGCCCGTCGAACACGGAGCCGTCCGGCAGCACGGCCTCGATACCGAGGATCTGCTCCCGGGTATTGCCGTATTTGATCGTGTTGTTGCCCCCGGCATTGGTGGAGAGCGTCCCGCCGACCGTACTGGAACCTTCCGAAGCCAGGGACAGCGGGAATAGCCGTCCTGCCTCTGCCGCAACCGCCTGCATGTTCTGGATAACGCAACCCGCTTCCGCAATCATTGCGTAATTCTCCGGGTCAAGAGACCGCACGGTTGTCAGACGATCAGTCGAAACGACGATGGTCGGGCGCGGTTCGGTCGGGACAGAGCCGATGGCAAGGCCGGTATTGCCGCCCTGGGGCACGATGGCGATATCCGCCTTCGCCGCCGCACGCACAACCGCCGCCGTCTCCTCCGTCGAGGCGGGCCGGGCGACGCCGAGGGCATCGCCGGTCGGTGCGCCGCGCCAGTCGGTGCGGTATTTCAACGTGTCATTCGGATCTTCCAGCCAGCCCTTCGATCCCAGAATGGACCGGATTTCCGTAAGCGCCGCGTCGATGGACTGGGGCGTCTGATCGTTCACCCACTCTCTCCCGTTGGATAATTTCAGGCGGGAGGCTATCAGCGATCACGGCACGCGCCAATCAGGCGGGCAATCTGTTTATGGAAATTCTCTCGGTCAGTTCCAGCCGCTGTGCCGCACCGAAGAGCGCGCCGATGCGCCGCGCCGCCTCCTGCATGCCGCCGTCGAAATCTTCTTTCGACGTCTCTGCCCGGACCATGGAGAGGGAATGCGAGAGAGTTCTGTCATCCTCTGCAACGCTCAGCAGCGTCAGGATCAGGGTTGCCAGGTCGCGATCCGGTGCGTTGTCCGAATCTTCGGTGAGAGTCTGGGTGGATAGTCGGGACATCTAAACCTCCTCCGGTGCACCCCGCCCGGGTTAAATGTGGACACAGCGTTGGCAGGTTTCCTGACTCCCGGCTCTTCGATCCGTGCCGCCTTCCCAGCCCATGGGGGCCAGTGGCATACCGGTCGGATCTAGCCGGTTACAGTTGCGGGGGCAGTCCCGGACTTGCGGCGATAAAACCGCGCACCGGATTCCCTTTTGTCCCGAAGGACACCAACGCTGGAAGGCTCGTCCTTACGGCCTCCCGTGTCAAGGCAGGAGGCGGAAAATCACTCGCGGATCAGCCGTTCCAGCTCGCGGATGAAGGTTTCCCTGTCTCTTTTCGAAAAGGCCGGGCCGCCACCCGAAACCTCTCCCATGGCGCGGAGGTCTGACATCAGATCACGCATTGCCATCGCCATGCCGATTCCCGCCTCGGTGAATTCCTTGCCGGAATGGCCGATCGCCTTGGCGCCGCTCTCGATCACCCGATGCGCCAGGGGGATATCGCCGGTAATAACGATATCGCCCGCCGCCACCTTGCCCACGATCCAGTCATCCGCCGCGTCGAACTTGTCGGAGACCAGGATGTTCTGCACATTCGGCCGGTCACCAGTCCGGAAGCCCCGATTGCTCACCACATAGACCTTGATGTCGTGCCGGTCCGCGATCGACAGGATCTCGTTCTTCACCGGGCAGGCATCGGCGTCGACATAGACAGACTTCATTGCGTGCTTTGCCCCTTTTGCAGGCGATCAGTCGTGCTAGGTTCCGAGCCCAACCTGATCGCATTCAACATTAAGCTGGCCAAGAAACACGGATGTACACGGTCCTTCAAGATTTGACAGTCGTCGAGGGCGCATCTTTCATCGCCGCGCCGTCCTGTACCCTGAACATGCTGCAGATGGGCGCGACGGTGATCCGCTTCGACGCCATCGGCGGCGGGCTCGATTACCGGCGCTGGCCGAAGGCTCCGAATGGCGCCAGCCTGTATTGGGAAGGCCTGAACAAGGGCAAGAAGTCCGTCGCACTGGATCTGCGCAATCCGGAAGGCCGGGAGCTGGCTCTGCAGCTTGCCACGGCGCCCGGTGAAGGACGCGGCCTGTTCGTGACGAACTACCCGGTGTCAGGCTTCCTCTCCCATGAAGCACTGAAAGCACGGCGCGAGGATATCATCACGGTCCGCGTCATGGGTTGGGCGGACGGCACGCAAGGCGTCGATTACACAGCCAATGCCGGTGCCGGATTTCCACTGATGACCGGCGAGCCCGGTCCCGTCGGCGAGAAGCGCCCGGTGAACCATGTCCTGCCCGCCTGGGACCTGATCGCTGGGGCCAATGCCGCGTTCGCCATGCTGGCGGCGGAGCGGGAACGCCAGAAGACCGGCAAAGGCGCCGAAATCCGCCTACCGCTCGGCGATATCGCGCTGACCACCCTCGGCACACTGGGCCAGGTCGCCGAAGTGATGACGGAAGAAGAAGACCGGCCAAGCTATGGCAACGATGTGTTCGGCGCCTTCGGCCGGGACTTCAGGACCAGTGACGGCCACTACCTGATGCTTGTCGCCCTCTCCCCCCGGCAATGGACCGGCCTTCTGGCATCTCTTGGCATCGAACTGGAGATCGCCGCCATCGAGGCCGAGACCGGGGTCAGTTTCGCCAAGGACGAAGGCTTGCGGTTCGACTATCGGGAGAAGATCAACCCGGTCGTCGAGCGCGCCGTCGCGGCAGAGACGCTGGATGCGCTTGCGCCGCGTTTCAAGGAAAACGGCGTGTGTTGGGAGCCTTACCGCACGGTCCGGGAAGCAGTCGCGAGCGACCGCTTCAAGACCATGGGCAAGCCTTACAGCGATGTCACCCACGGCAGCGGGCTGACCTATCCGACTTCGGACACGCCCATCGATTTTTACGGACAAGCCTCCCAGATTCCGGCACCGGCGCCGCGCCTTGGCCAACACACCGACGAGGTTCTGGCGGACTTTCTCGGTCTCGACAGTGGCGCCATCGGACGGCTGCACGATGAAGGCATCGTCGCCGGCCCCGACCACGCCAATTGAGGCACGCGATGCCACAACCGGAAATGACCCGGGAAGATTTCGCTGCCCGCGATGCCGCCGATCCCCTCGCCCCGTTCCGCGCGGAATTCGAGCTGCCGGAGGGTGTGATCTATCTCGACGGTAACTCCCTCGGCCCGCTGCCCCGCATCGCGCGGGAACGGGTAGCCGCTTGCGTCTCCGAGGAATGGGGCAATGGCCTGATCCGAAGCTGGAACGATGCGGGATGGATCAACCTTCCCGCGCGCGTCGGCGACAAGATCGGCGCACTGATCGGCGCGGAGCCGGACAGCGTGGTCGCGGCGGACTCGACCTCGGTCAATCTCTTCAAATGCCTCTCCGCCGCGCTGGCGCTCCGGCCCGGTCGCACAGTCATTGTTTCGGAGAAGTCGAACTTCCCGACCGATCTTTATATGGCGGAAGGCCTGTCGGCGCTGCTTGGCGGCCGTCATGAACTCCGTTTGATCGAAGACCCGTCCGAGCTGCCCGGCGCCCTCACGGACGAGGTTGCCGTGCTGATGCTGACCCATGTGAACTACCGCACCGGCTACATGCACGACATGAAAGCGGTGACCGCCGCCGCCCATGAGGCAGGCGCGCTGACGCTGTGGGATCTCGCCCATTCCGCGGGGGCCGTTCCAGTCGATCTCGCCATCGCCAATGCGGATTTCGCCGTCGGCTGCGGCTACAAATATCTGAATGGCGGCCCGGGTGCCCCGGCATTCCTCTATGTCGCGCCGCGCCACCAGCAAGACGCCACCCAGCCGCTCACCGGCTGGTTTTCCCACAAGGCACCGTTCGCCTTCGATCACCGGTTCGCGCCAACGGACGGAATTGGGAAATTTCTTTGCGGTACGCCACCGGTGCTGGCCATGACGGCGCTCGATGCAGCGATGGATATTTGGGCCCGTGCCGACATGAATGCAGTTCGGGAAAAGTCAGTCTCACTGACCGAGAGCTTCATCACGCTGGTAGAGAAACGCTGCGCCGGGCTCGGCCTGACACTCGCAAGCCCGCGCGCTGCGGCGCAGCGCGGTAGCCAGATATCTTTCGCGCATGAAAGTGGCTATCCGGTGATGCAGGCCCTGATCGACCGTGGTGTGATCGGTGACTTTCGCGCGCCGGACCTTCTGAGGTTCGGGTTCACACCGCTCTATACAAGGTTCACGGACGTCTGGGATGCCGTCGAGCATTTGCGCGACATCCTTGAGACCGGCGCCTGGGATCGCCCGGAATTCCATGCCCGGGCGACGGTTACCTAAACCTCCGGAAAACACTCCCGGAACCGGCGCTCGCCCTCTCCGGTGAAGGAAACCACGCGGGAATCTTCAATCCGGTGCGCCCAGCCAAGGTCATAGAACCTGTCCAGGAGTCCGGTGCCGAGGGCGCCCGCCAGATGACTGCGGCGCTCGCTCCAGTCGAGGCAGGAGCGGCATAACGGGCGGCGTGTATTCGTCAAATCGGACAAGGCGATGCCGAGTTCGCCGACAAATGCCTCTCCGGCTTCCGTCAGGGAAATCTCCTCCCCGTCTTCCATCAGCAGATCCCGCGCCATCATGCTGTCGAACATCCGCACGCCGTAATCGCCAGCCAGATGGTTGTAGCAAACCCGTGCTTTGCGGAGTGCCGGGTCGCGCGGGCCGGTGCGGGCCCGCATATGCCCGCGTTTTGCCGCCAACCCCATCATCGCTTCCAGCAGATTGCCCACCTCGTCATCCGCCAGGGCAAAATAGCGGTGCCGCCCCTGTTTGCGCTGGGACAGCAGCCCTGCCGTTTCCAGCTTGGAGAGATGGGAGCTTGCCGTCTGCGCGGTGATACCGGCCTCGGCGGCAAGTTCGCTCGCCGTCAGGGCCTTTCCGGTCATCAGCGTGGTCAGCATGTTGGCCCGGGCCGGGTCCCCAATCAGGGCACCGATCAGAGCGATGTCAGGTCCTTCTTTCATACTTCGACCATAACCGAAGCATGAATCCGCGCCAAGGTGAGATTGTCCGCCTATCTTATATGGAGGACCACATGCTTACCTGCTTTATCCGCTATCACATCGACCCGACCAAGAAAGCTCAATTCAATCAATATGCTCGCAACTGGGGCGAGGCTATTCCCCGCTGCGGCGCCGATCTGATCGGCTATTTCGCCCCACATGAGGGTTCCACCACACTGGCCTATGGTGTCTACAATATCGAGAGCCTGGCCGCCTATGAAGCCTATCGCGCCCGCCTGTCCGCCGACCCGCTCGGCCGGGAGAATTATGAATTCGCACAGAAGGAAAAATTCCTGCTGCGCGAGGACCGGACATTTCTGATCAATGCGTCAAATCCGGCGCCAAAGAGAAACGCCTAGGGAGAAACATGCCATGATAGCCGTGATTTTCGAAGTTGAACCGTATCCGGAACACAAGGGAAGCTACCTTGAGGTCGCCGCAAGCATGCGTGCGTTGGTGCAGGAGGTGGACGGCTTTATCTCCGTCGAGCGATTCCAGAGCCTCACAAACGAAAACAAACTCCTGTCCCTCTCCTATTTCCATGACGAGAAAGCGGTCGAGGACTGGCGGAATCTGGTTGCTCATCGCAAGGCGCAAGCAAAGGGACGGGACAAACTGTTCCAGAACTACCGCCTGAAGGTGGCGTCCATCCTGCGGGATTACGGTCCGAACGACCGGGCAGAGGCGCCCACTGACAACAATGCGGCCCATATCGGCTAGGAGTGCAGCAGGTCTCGCAACTTTCGTGCGAAATCGGAATAGCGTAAGCCATGCGAGCCCGGTTGACCGGCCTCGCCGGCCCGCGTCTAATCCTCAATCTCACATTCCATAATTTCTGCACGGACACATCACATGACCGACTTTCGCACAGCCAAACCTTCCGCTTTGGGCTTCAGCGGCAAGCGCCTGGAGCGGATCGGCGACTGGATGAGGCGCTATGTCGATGACGGCAAGCTGCCCTTCGTCGAAACGCTGATTGCCCGGCGGGGGGAGATCGTATTTCACGAAACCGTCGGACACCGCGATGTGGAGAACGGTCTGAAGGCGGAGCCGAACGGTATTCACCGGATCTATTCCATGACCAAGCCGATCGTCAGCGCGGCGATCATGCAGCTTCTGGAAGACGGCAAACTGCAGCTCGACGATCCGCTGGCCTGGCACATTCCGGAACTGGCGAACCTGAAAGTGCTCGAAGAGGATGGTGAAAGCACGCATGTCGCCAAGACCCAGCCGACCCTGCACCATCTGCTGACCCACACATCCGGCCTGACCTACGGCATCTTCGATCCGGGACCGGTCGGCAAGGCGCTGCGCAAGGCGAAGATCGATTTCTCCGAGAAACATGGCCGGCTGGACGAGACCGTCGCCAAGCTCGCCGATATCCCGCTGGTCTTCGAGCCCGGCACACGCTGGAACTATGGCGTCTCGACGGATGTACTCGGCCGCGTGGTGGAGACCGCTTCCGGCATGTCCCTGCCGGAATTCCTGCATGAACGCATTTTCGAGCCGCTCGGCATGGAAGACACCTTCTTCGCCGTGCCCTCCGACAAGCTGGACCGATTCAGTGCCTGCTATGCCAAGACCGAGGATAACGGTATCCGCCGGATCGACGAGATCGAGGACAGCCGCTATGCCAATTCGGTCACCATGTTCTCCGGCGGCGGCGGGCTTTGCTCCACGGCGAAAGACTATATGCGTTTCATGGAGATGATCCGCACCCATGGCGGCAAGGGCAGCGATCCCGTTCTCGGCCGGAAATCCGTCGAGCTCATGCTGATGAACCACTTGCCGGGCGACATGGCTTCGATGGGCCAGTCCGTGTTCAGTGAAATGCCGATGAAGGGCATCGGCTTTGGTCTGGGTGGCTCGGTCGTGCTCAACCCTGCACAGGCACAGGTCCTCGGAACGGCCGGTGAATGGGCCTGGGGCGGCGTCGCCTCGACCGGATTCTGGATCGATCCGGTCGAAGAGCTGAGCGTGGTTCACATGACCCAGCTCATGCCGTCCTCTTCCTATCCGCTGCGGCGCGAACTGCGCACACTGGTCTATCAGGCGATGACGAACTAATAACGTTCCCGGCGGCGCTTGCCCGCCGCCGGACGAATGACAAAACAATAAAAAACGACTTCAGGGATGGAATGACGTGACCAGGGACCTCGGGGCCTATGACTACATCATCGTCGGCGCGGGCAGCGCCGGCTGCGTGCTGGCAAATCGGCTGTCCGCCGATCCGGCGAACAAGGTCCTGCTGCTGGAGGCCGGCGGTAACGACAATTACCACTGGATCCACATCCCCGTCGGCTATCTCTACTGCATCGGCAATCCGCGCACAGACTGGCTGTTCAAGACCGAGGCGGAGCCCGGTCTCGGCGGGCGCGCGCTCAACTATCCGCGCGGCAAGGTGATCGGCGGCTGTTCTTCGATCAACGGCATGATCTATATGCGCGGTCAGGCGCGGGACTACGACCAGTGGCGCCAGCTCGGCAATCCCGGCTGGGGCTGGGACGACGTGCTGCCCTACTTCACCCGCTCCGAGGGCTTTCAGGTTCGTCTTGAGGATGGCCGCAACCCGGATGGTGAGCTCAGGGTCGAGAACCAGCGGCTTTCATGGGAGATCCTCGACGCCTTCAAGCAGGCCGCCGTCGAAGCGGGTATCCCGGAGACGGACGATTTCAATCGGGGAAACAACGAAGGCGTCGGTTACTTCCACGTCAACCAGCGCAAGGGCATCCGCTGGAGCGCCGCCACGGCCTTCCTGAAGCCGGTGAAGCACCGCTCCAACCTGCATATCGTCACCCACGCCCATGCCAAGGCGCTGGAGTTCGACGGCACGCGCTGCACCGGTCTCTCTCTCTCGGTGAACGGCCAGGACGCCCGCGCCACATGCAGCGGTGAGATGGTGCTTTCCGCTGGAGCTATCGGCTCCCCGCAAATCCTGCAACTCTCCGGCATCGGCGATCCAGCTCTGCTGAAAGAGCACGGCATCGACATAAAACACGCATCCGCCGAGGTTGGCGGCAATCTGCAGGACCATCTGCAGATCCGCTGCGCCTACAAGGTCTCCGGCGTTGAGACACTGAACCGGCGGGCCAATTCCTTCTTCGGCAAGATCGGTATCGGACTGGAATATGCCCTGTTCCGGCGCGGGCCGATGACCATGGCACCGTCCCAACTCGGCCTGTTCGCCAAGTCGGACCCGTCCAAGGAAACGCCGGACCTCGAATATCATGTCCAGCCGCTCTCCCTCGATGCCTTCGGCGAGCCGTTGCATTCCTTCGGCGCCTTCACCGCCAGCGTCTGCAATCTGCGCCCGGAAAGCCGGGGCACGGTCTCGATCAAGAGCGCGGACCCGATGGCGGCCCCGGCGATCCGGCCGAACTATCTCGCCTCCGAAGCGGACAAGAAGGTCGCTGCCGATGCAATCCGTCTGACCCGGCGCATTGCCTCCCAACCCGCATTGTCACGCTATGAGCCGGACGAGTTCAAACCGGGACCGGAATATTCGGATGCCGACGAGTCCCTGGCGGAAGCCGCCGGTCAGGTCGGCACAACGATTTTCCATCCGGTCGGAACCTGCCGGATGGGAGACGATGCGACGGCCGTGGTCGATCCGGAGCTGAAGGTGAAGGGCTTCCAGAATCTCCGCGTGGTCGACGCCTCGGTAATGCCGACCATCACGTCCGGCAATACCAATGCCCCGACCATCATGATCGCGGAAAAAGCCAGCGACCTCATTCTTGCAGCCGCACGGGCGGGATGATTCCGGCGGCTACAGCTTGCGGCAGAGGGTAAAGAAGGCCAGCAGCGCGATCAGGCCTGAGGCTCCCATCACGGCGCACATGGAAAAGGCGGTGCCGTCATGCAGCGCGCCGACGACAAAGGCCGCAACCGCCCCGCTGCCGAACTGGGCCGCCCCGAGGGTGGCTGCGGCGGCACCGGCGTTTTTCGGATAGCGCGCCATCAACAATGCCATGCCATTGGCGCCGAGGATCGGCACCATGGCGACAAATACCATCAGCCCGGCCATGATCGTGACCGGCCCTTCGAGGCCAGCCTGCTCGATCACGACCAGATAAAGTCCTGCCGTGAAGGAAATCAGCACCCCGCCGGAAAGCAGGCTTTTCAATTCGAAACGCCGGGTCAGACGGCTGTTCAAGAAAGCCGCTCCCATGATTGCCGCCGCATTCATCGCAAACAGCATGGCATAGAAGCCCGGCGCGATGCCGAAATGCTCGATGAACACAAAGGACGAGCCTGAAATATAGGCGAACAGCCCGGCGAAAACGGCGGCACTGGCAACGGTGAGGCCAAAAGCCGGACCGTCGGACAGAATATGCCAGTAGGCCCCGAGAGCCTGTGCCATGGTCATTCCGCCCCGCGCTTCCTTGGAGTGGGTTTCCGGCAGTAACAGCACCACAACCAGCATCGCCAATGCGCCGAAGCCGAACAGCACCGCGAAGATCGCTCGCCAGCCGGAAAACTCAAGCAGGAGCGCGCCTGCCAGCGGCGCCAGGATCGGCGCCAGAGTGGTCAGCACCATCATCAGGGAAAGCACCCTGGCGGCTTCCTGCGCCGTGAAGAGATCCCGAACGACCGTCCGGGCCAGAATAGAGGCTGCCCCGCCGCCGATCGCCTGAAACAGCCGGGCAATGATGAGCTGATCGATTCGCTCCACATACACACATGCGAGAGACGCGATGATGAAAATAAAAATCCCGGTCATCATCACGGGACGGCGGCCGAAACGATCCGAAATCGGGCCGTAGAGCAGCATGCCGGCTGAAAACCCGGCCATGAACACGGCCAGGGTCGCCTGAACCTCACTGGCCGGCACACCAAGATCGCGGGCGATGGACGGCAAAGCGGGCAGATACATGTCGATCGACATCGGCGCAAAGGCCGCGAGTGCCGCCAACAGAACCACAAGCCCCGATCTGGGCAGCGTAAAACGCGCATTCGCTAACATTAAAAACTGTCTCCAGGTAAGCGCCGGACAGGCACCCCGCACAATTGCTCTCCCCGGTTAGCGGCTGGGCAAGCGGAAGAGATCGGCAGAACGTCAAAAGCGATTTTCATCGAGATACCACATCATGCCGCAATGCAGCGTGTTAAATGGAAAAGTCCTTGCCCGAGGCGGCTCACCCACTACGATATTTGCACACAATCCGTCGCGCCCGCGAACGGCCTTACAGGGAAAGAACCATGGATTCTGTCGTCGAAGACAATCAGCTCGGCATGATGAAGTACGGGATCGGCCAGCCGGTAACCCGCTCCGAGGACCCGAAACTGCTGCGCGGCGAGGGTAATTACACCGACGATGTGAATCTGGACGGCCAGGCCTATGGCGTGATGGTCCGCAGCCCCTATGCCCATGGCACCCTGAACGGGATCGACACGGCGGAGGCGAGCGCGGTGCCCGGCGTTATTTCAATCCTGACGGGCGCGGACCTCGATGCAGCCGGCCTCGGCACGATGAAATGCGGCCTTCCGCTGAAAGGCCGCGACGGCAGCCCTATCAACTATGTGCCGCGCCCGGCACTGGCGACGGACAAGGTGCGCTATGTCGGCGACCCGGTCGCCATTGTGATCGCAGAGACCGCCACACAGGCCCGCGACGCGGCCGAGCTGGTGGAGCTGGACATCGATCCCCTGCCCGCCGTCACGGACGCCCGCGCCGCCGCAGAGGCAGGCGCACCGCAGCTCTATGACAGCATCTCCGGCAACACCGCCATCGACTTCCAGTATGGCGACACGGCGAAAGTCGATGCGGCGCTTGCCGAAGCCGCGCACGTCACCACCTTGCCCCTGCGTAACAACCGGATCGTGGTCAGCGCGATGGAGCCGCGCTCCGCAGTCGGCTCATTCGATGCGGCCAACGAAGGCTACACCTTGAATGTCGGCTGTCAGGGCGTCTTCGGCATGATGAACACGCTGGCCAAGCAGGTGTTCAATATCGAGCCGGAAAAGATGCATGTCGTCACCGGCAATGTCGGCGGCTCTTTCGGCATGAAAGCCGGTGCCTACCCCGAATATATCTGCGTTCTGCATGCGGCGAAGGTCCTGGGACGGCCCGTGAAATGGACCGACGACCGGTCCGGCAGTTTCCTGTCCGACTGCCACGGCCGGGACCATGACATGACGGCGGAACTGGCGCTGGATGCGGACGGCAAGTTCACCGCGCTGCGGATCACCGGCTACGGCAATGTCGGCGCGTTCCTGACCGCCGTCTCGCCGATGATGCCGACCATGAACACGCTGAAGAACGCCAACAGCGTCTACCGGCTGCCGCTGATCGAAGTCGCCTCCAAGGCGGTCTTTACCAACACCACGCCGGTCACCGCCTATCGCGGCGCCGGGAGGCCGGAAGCGAACTACTACATGGAACGGCTTATCGAAACAGCCGCACGGGAAATGGGCATCGACGCCATCGAGCTGCGCCGCCGCAACCAGATCCTGCCGAGCGAAATACCCTATGCTGCCGCCAACGGCATGAACTACGACAGCGGCGATTTCCCGACCATCATGCAGAAAGCCGTCGAAGCCTCCGACTGGGACGGTTTCGCCGCCCGCAAGGCGGAGAGCGAGAAGCGTGGCAAGCTGCGCGGGCGCGGCGTCGGCTGCTATCTCGAAGTCACCGCGCCGGTGCAGGAAGAGATGGGCGGCATCCGGTTCGAGGAAAATGGCGACGTCACCATCATCACCGGCACGCTGGATTACGGCCAGGGTCACTGGACCCCGTTCGCCCAGGTGCTGCACCAGAAACTCGGCGTGCCGTTCGAGCGTATCCGGCTGATCCAGGGCGACAGTGCCGAGCTGATCGCGGGCGGCGGTACGGGCGGCTCAAAATCCATCATGGCCAGCGGCGCCGCCATTCTCGAAGCCAGCGACATTGTCATCGACAAGGGCAAGAAGATCGCCGCCCATGTGTTCGAGACTGCGGTCGAGGATATCGTTTTCGAGGGTGGTGCCTTCCAGGTAGCCGGTACCGACAAGACGGTGACCGTCACCGAACTGGCGGAGCAGCTTCGCGGCGGGCTGGACCTGCCGGAGGATCTGCCCCGGGATCTCAGCGTGAAGCACATCTTCGACGCCGCCCCGTCGGCCTTCCCGAACGGCTGTCATGTCTGCGAGCTGGAAGTCGACCCGGATACCGGCGTGGTCGAGATCGACCGCTACAACATGGTCAATGATTTCGGCACCGTGGTGAACCCGCTGCTGGTCGAGGGTCAGGCACATGGCGGCATCGTGCAGGGCCTCGGTCAGGCGCTGATGGAAAATGCCATCTATGATTCGGAAGGCCAGCTTCAGACCGGCAGCTACATGGATTATGCCGTGCCCCGCGCCAGCGACGTGCCGAGCTTCACCTTCGCCACCCATGCTGTTCCGGCGACGACGAACCCGCTCGGTGCCAAGGGCTGTGGCGAGGCAGGCTGTGCAGGCTCCCTGCCCTCGATCATGAACGCCCTTGTCGATGCACTGGCGCCGCTCGGTGTGAAACATATCGACATGCCGGCAACGCCGGAGAAGGTCTGGGCGGCCATACAGGAAGCACGGGCCGGTCTCTAGACCGGCGTTTCGCTTCCGGCGAGGGCCATATGCAACGATGCCTCATGCTGGATGTTGACGGCGTTGTCGTCACCGGGCGCCCGGAGGATGGGAAATCCTGGGCCACGGATATCGAGCGCGATCTGGGTATTGCGCCCGAAAAATTGCACGACGTGTTTTTCGCGCCGCATTGGTCCGGGATCGTCACAGGCGGAAAGAACCTGACGGACGTGCTCGCAGCCTGCCTGCCCGTCCTGGCGCCCGCTCTCACCGTGCAGGAATTCACGGACTATTGGTTTGAAAAGGATTCCCGTCTTGATGAAGGCGTTCTTGCGGAATGTGATGAACTCCGCGAACACGGCATGCGCATTTTTCTCGCCACCAACCAGGAGCACATGAGAGCAGCCTACCTTATGGACGCCCTGGCACTCCGAGATCATGTGGACGGGATGATTTACTCGGCTCAGCTCAAGGCCCGCAAACCGCAGCGCGCGTTCTTCGATGCAGCCGCGCGGC
This sequence comes from uncultured Nisaea sp., assembly GCF_963974195.1. Lineage (NCBI taxonomy): Bacteria > Pseudomonadati > Pseudomonadota > Alphaproteobacteria > Rhodospirillales > Thalassobaculaceae > Nisaea > uncultured Nisaea sp. The sequence continues at coordinate 36,636 of NZ_CAXBDC010000019.1, read as the reverse complement.
ACAGCGGCTCACGCCCGGAAGATCTCATCCTCGTGGATGATACCGAAACCAACATCATCGCCGCTCGTGACGCGGGCTGGCAGGCCATGCTCTGGTCGAAAGGCGCGCGCCTGATGTCCCTGCTGGAGATCAGGTAAGACTGTTCCTGGCTCCGGGCCGGCATAGGAAACACCGGCCCCGAACCTGAAACGCTTATTCACCCAGCGCCTGTTCCAGATCCTGAATCAGGTCTCCCACATCCTCGATCCCGATCGAGAAGCGCAGCAGGTCGGCCGGGACCGGTGTGCCCTTGCCCTCGATCGAGGCGCGATGCTCCACCAGGCTCTCGACCCCGCCGAGCGAGGTTGCCCGGTGGATCAGCTCCAGATGCGCCGCGGTCTTGATCGCGGCCTTCTCACCGCCTTCGATCCGCAGCGACAGCATACCGCCGAAGCCGCCTTCCATCTGTTTCGCCGCGACATCATGCGTGGCATGGGTCGGCAGTCCCGGATAAAGCACCGAGGCGACTTTCGGGTGATTGTGGAAATGCTCCGCAATCGCCATGGCATTGTCCGACGCCTTGCGGACCCGCAGATGCAGCGTGCGCATGCCGCGCAGCAGCAACCAGGCCTCGAACGGCCCCATGACCATGCCGTGATCGGTCCGCACCCGGCGGATATCAGTCCACCACTGGTCGGCTTTCGCCGTGATCAGGGCGCCGCCGAGCACATCGCTGTGCCCGTTCAGGTATTTCGTCGCCGAATGCATGACCAGGTCCGCGCCATGCTCGATCGGACGGGACAGGACCGGGCTCGCCGCCGTCGAATCAACACAGAGCTTTGCCCCCGCACCGTGAGCGAGCTGGGCAAACCAGGCAATGTCGAGGCAGTCCCACAGGGGGTTGGCCGGGGTTTCGATCCAGACCAGCTTGGTCTTGCCCGGCTGCACCAGACCGGCGGCGCTTTCCGGATTGTTCACATCGAAAAAGTCGATCCCGATGTTCCACTGGGCAGTGAAGTCCAGCAGCCAGTTGCGCAGGGCCCAGTACATCACCGTCGGTGCCAGCACATGGTCACCGGGGCGCAGGGTCATGAAAGGCGCAACCGCCGCAGACATGCCGGACGAGAAAATCAGCGCGCCCGCGCCATTTTCAAGCCGCGCCAGCAGGTCTTCGGCGACGTCATAAGTCGGGTTTCCGCTGCGGGTGTAGACAAACCCTTTCGGATAGCTGTTATCGGCATCCCGTTCGAAGGTCGTCGAGAGATGGATCGGCGGTGTTACCGCGCCCGTGGTCTCGTCGACATGGCCGAGTGCCTGGGCCGAAAGAGTCTCGGGCTTCAGGTCGTTATTGCGCATTGCCATTGCCGGCTCCGGCGTGAGTTGTATCGTTGGATCCGGTCATCAGCGGATCGCCTATGCCTCTATCACGAGGCGGGAAGAGTGGGAATTGCCCGGATTGTCGCGAGACAAATAAGGCTGCAGTGATTCCCGTTGTCCGGAAATCTCTGCAGCCTCATAAAAAGCCGGTCAGACTGTCCGGGTGTCCATCAAAGTCAGAAAGGACACCGGTTATCGGGTGGGTCTCCGATACATGGCGATGAGGGGCACTGCCACGTTTCGTACTGTCTGCCCGGCGGGGCAATTGAACAGGTCGATAGACGAGCACTGTCATTCTCAGTGTACGAACCGGGCATGCAAACTGATAATTCTCTTTTAAAGCACCGTATTAGTTCCTATAACGAATGAATAATTCCGTACCGTTCAGGGGAAACGCGCTGAAATGGACACTTTAACGGCTATGAAGGTTTTTTGCTCCGTAGTCGAGAATGATAGTCTCGCCGGAGCATCCCGAACCCTCAATGTCTCACCGTCCGTCGTGAGCAAACAGCTCTCGGGACTTGAGGACCGACTGGGCGTACGCCTGCTGAACCGGACAACACGGCGGGTCAGCCTTACCGAGGTAGGGTCCGCCTACTACGAACGCTGCAAGCGCATCCTGGCCGATGTGGACGAAGCGGAGATCGCGGTCTCTCAAGCACACTCCGCACCGCGCGGACTGCTGAAGGTCACGGCGCCGACGACCTTCGCGCACCGGCATGTCGCCCCTCACCTCCCGGAATTTCTCGATCGCTATCCGGAAGTCGAGGTGCAGCTGCTGGTGAACGATCGCGTGGTGGATCTCGTCGATGAGGGGATCGATCTCGCTATCCGGATCGCGCAACTGAAGGATTCCAGCCTGATTGCCCGCAAACTTGCGGTGAACCACCGCATGCTGGTGGCCAGCCCGGACTATCTGAACAAATGGGGCCAGCCGGAAACACCGGATCAGTTAAGCGACCATTCGCTGATCACCTACGCGCCGGGCAACCCGATCAACGACTGGCATTTCATGGTCGACAACCAGCAGAAGATCCTGCGCGCCAAGGGTACGCTGGCCATGAATAACGGCGACTCGGTGCTTCAGACCGTGCTGTCCGGCGGCGGCCTCGCCATGCTGGCGGCCTTCATGGCCGGTGAGCATGTGAAGAGCGGCAAGCTGGTGACATTACTGGAAGATTATGTCCGCGAGGACGTGCCGATCTACGCCGTCTATCCAAGCGGCCGGCATCTCTCGCCAAAGGTCCGGGCATTCGTCGACTTCCTGGTCGATCTCTACAACCCGACGCCGTACTGGCTGTAATGCTTTAGACCGTCATCCCGTTTTTAACGGGATGACGGATATTGTGTGCATTTAAAGGGCTTTAGATTAGCGCCAGCTCTCGTCCAGCTCGGCCGGCTCGCTCGTGTACCCGGCTTTCTGGATACCCTTGCAGGCACAGAACTCATCTTTCTCGGAAAGATCACCGCTGACGCCGACGGCACCGATCACGACACCGTTTTCCATGATCAACGCACCGCCCGGAACGGCCGCGAACTGACCATCGAATGCGGAAGCTGCCGCGACCTGAAAACCAAGACGTTCTTTCAGGCGGGCGCCGAGATTGCGGGAAGATTCACCGAAGCCAAGGCCACCCCAAGCTTTTGCCGTCGCGATCTCTACCCGGCCGATACCGGAGCCATCCTGACGCTTCAGGCAGACCACCTGACCACCGGCATCGAGCACAACAACAGTCATCGGCAGCATCTTTTCAGCCGTCGCAACACTCAGAGCCTCATCGGCGATAATTTCCGCCTTGGCGAGCGGCAGTGCGACATGCAGCGGAAAGTTCCCAGCCATAGTTAGTCCCCTTAAATCAAGATCATCGGTGTAAATGCTGCACTGCTTATAACATCGCCTCACACCACCACGATACGGAGCGGTCATCCGCATCGCGGAAACAGAAAAGGCGGCTCGGGATCGCCCGGCCGCCTTTTCATACAATGTTACTTTCGGGATCAGCCCACGAGTTTCTTCTTCAGCAACTCGTTGACCATGGCCGGGTTGGCCTTGCCCTGGCTCTGCTTCATCACCTGGCCGACGAAGAAGCCGAACAGCTTGTCCTTGCCCGAACGGTATTCCGCGACCTTCTCCGCCTGGGACGCCATGACGCTGTCGATCAGTTCCTCGATCGCGCCGGTGTCCGTGACCTGACGCAGGCCCTTCTCCTCGACGATCGTCGGTGCGTCCTTGCCGCTCTCGAACATCTCCGCGAAGACGTCCTTGGCGATACGGCCGGAGATCGTGTTGTCGGTGATCAGGTCGATCAGCCCGCCCAGCTTCACTTCGTCAACCGGCGAGTCAGAGAGATCCTTGCCCGCCTTGTTGAGGTTGCCGAACAGCTCGGTGATCATCCAGTTCGCGGCCAGCTTCGGATCGCGCCCGTCTGCCACCTTCTCATAGAAGGCCGCTGTCTCCTGCTCTTCCACCAGGATAGCGGCGTCATACGGGCTAAGCCCGAAGTCCGCCATGAAACGCGCCTTCTTGGCGTCCGGCAATTCCGGCAGCTTGGCTTTCTCCGCCTCGACAAACTCCTCGCTGAAAATCAGCGGCAGCAGATCGGGGTCCGGGAAGTAGCGATAATCATGCGCTTCTTCCTTCGACCGCATGGAGCGGGTTTCGCCCTTGTTCGCGTCGAACAGGCGGGTTTCCTGATCGATGGTGCCGCCATCCTCGATGATCTCGATCTGACGGCGTGCCTCGTATTCGATGGCCTGCTGCATGAAGCGGATCGAGTTCATGTTCTTGATCTCGCAGCGGGTGCCGAGCTCGTCACCGGGTTTACGGACGGAGACGTTCACGTCGGCCCGCATGGAGCCTTCCTGCATGTTGCCGTCGCAGGTGCCGAGATAGCGCAGGATGGAGCGCAACTTCTTCACATAGGCCGCCGCCTCTTCCGCCGACCGTATGTCCGGACGGGAGACGATTTCCATCAGGGGGACGCCGCAGCGGTTGAGGTCGATGAAGCTCTTGGTCGGGCTCTGGTCGTGGATCGACTTGCCGGCATCCTGCTCCAGATGCAGCCGCTCGATGCCAATGGTCTTGCTGCGCGGTCCCGGCAGATCCACCGTGATCTCGCCCTCGCCCACAATAGGCTGCTTGAACTGGCTGATCTGATAGCCCTGCGGAGAGTCCGCGTAGAAGTAGTTCTTCCGGTCGAACACGCTGAAACGGTTGATCTCCGCCTGCAAGCCAAGGCCGGTACGGACGGCCTGACGCACGCATTCCTCATTGATCACCGGCAGCATGCCCGGCATGGCGCTGTCGACCAGCGAGACCTGGCTGTTCGGCTCGGAGCCGAAGGTGGTCGCCGCGCCGGAGAACAGCTTGGAGTTGGAGGTCACCTGGGCATGCACTTCGAGACCGATCACGATCTCCCAGTCACCAGTGTTGCCCGCGATCAGGTTTGATTTTTCCTCGGTCATCTTACTTCCCTCCCGCAAGGAAGCCCGGCAGGGCATCGAAGCCCGCCGCCTGTTCCAGAACGCCGCCAACCTTGAGGACCGTTTCCTCGTCGAACGCCTTGCCGAGGATCTGAAGTCCCAGCGGCAGGCCATCGCCGGAAAGACCGACCGGCACGGAAATGCCCGGCAGGCCCGCAAGGCTGGCCGGCACGGTGAAGACGTCGTTCAGATACATCTTGATCGGATCGTCCTGGTTCTCGCCGATGGCAAAGGCCGCCGACGGCGCCGTCGGTGTCAGGATTGCATCGACGGTCTGATAGGCGTCGTTGAAATCCTTCTGGATCAGCGCCCGGACCTTCTGCGCTTTCAGGTAATAGGCATCGTAATAGCCAGCCGAAAGCACGTAGGTGCCGATCAGGATGCGGCGCTTCACCTCTTCGCCGAAGCCTTCGGCGCGGGTGTTCTCGTACATATCGATCAGGCTGTCCCCATCGACCCGGAGGCCATAGCGCACGCCGTCATAGCGGGCCAGGTTGGAAGAGGCTTCCGCCGGGGCGATGATGTAGTAGGTCGGCAGCGCGTACTTGGTATGCGGCAGGGAGATATCGACGATCTCCGCCCCCGCGTCCCGCAGCATATCGGCACCCTTTTTCCAGAGGGCGGCGATTTCCTCCGGCATGCCGTCAACCTGATATTCCTTCGGAATACCGATCTTCATGCCCCGGATATCGCCGGTCAGCGCCGCCTCGAAATCCGGCACCGCGATATTGGCGGAGGTGGAATCCTTCGGATCGTGCCCGGCCATGGCACCCAGCATCAGGGCGGCGTCGGAGACGGTCCGGGTCAGCGGACCTGCCTGGTCGAGCGAAGAGGCAAAGGCGACAACCCCCCAGCGCGAGCAGCGGCCATAGGTCGGCTTGATGCCGACAATGCCGCAGAAGCTGGCGGGCTGACGGATGGAGCCGCCGGTATCGGTACCGGTCGCCGCGATAGCGAGACGGCCGGAGACGGCCGCAGCGGAGCCACCGGACGAGCCGCCCGGAACCAGTTTCTGGTTACCGCCGCCGGAACGGCGCCACGGGTTTTCGACCGGGCCGTAATGGCTGGTGATGTTGGCGGAGCCCATGGCGAACTCATCAAGATTGAGCTTGCCCAGCATCACCCCGCCGGCGTTCCAGAGATTCTGGCTCACCGTCGACTCGTATTCCGGCTTGAAGCCGTCGAGGATGTGGGAGGCCGCCGTGGTCAGCACACCTTCTGTGCAGAACAGATCCTTGATGCCGATGGGCAGGCCTTCCATGGCCCCGCCCTCGCCGCGTGCGAGCTTTTCGTCGGAGGCCTTGGCCATCGCCCGCGCCTTGTCCGGCGTCTCGGTGATAAAGGCGTTCAGGCTCTTGCCCGCTTCCATGGCGCCGATATAGGCCTCGGTCAGCTCGGTAGAGGAGGTTTTTTTTGCCTTCAGCGCGTCGCGCGCCTCGGTCAGGCTGAGTGAGAGAAGATCGCTCATTATTCGACCACCTTCGGAACAGCGTAATAGCCATGCGCCCGGTCCGGCGCGTTCGCCAGCACCCGTTCGGGATAGGCGCCGTCGGACACCGCGTCGGCGCGCAGCGGCAGGCCGTGGCCCGTGACGCTCGCCAGCGGCTCGACATTGTCCGTATTCACTTCACCCAATTGCTCGACGAAGCCGAGAATAGTGTTCAGATCACCGACCATGGCATCCAGTTGTGCGTCGTCGGTCTTGATACGCGCGAGATGCGCGATTTTCGCGACAGTGGCTTTGTCAAGCGACATCGGATAAGGCTCTCCGTAATATTCGGAAATTCGCGGCAGCTCCATACACCAAGCACAGAGCCGCAAAACGGTGGCGAAGGTATCACCCTGACATGACATTCTGCAACCCCGCCGACCTGCCAGGAATGATGGGCAAGTTCACCCGTATTCTGGGGCTGGACCTCGGCTCCAAGACCATCGGCATCGCCATCTCCGACCCGTTCCTGCGCGTCGCCTCGTCGGTCACCACCATCCAGCGCCGGAAGTTCACCAAGGACGCCGAAGAGCTGGCGCGGATCGTCACGGAAAAGAATGTCGGCGCCTTCCTGATCGGCCTGCCGCTGAACATGGACGGCACCGAGGGCCCCCGGTGCCAGTCGACCCGCGATTTCGCCCGTGAGCTGATCCTGCGCATCGACCTGCCGGTCGCGTTTTTCGACGAGCGGATGAGCACCATGGCCGTCGAGCGGGCCATGATCGACGCGGACATGACCCGGAAGAAACGCGCGGCCCGGGTGGATCAGCTTGCCGCGGCCTATATCCTGCAGGCCGCGCTGGACACGATACCGGACTGAGCCACCCCGAATTCCAGCATCCAAGACAAGACAGAACCAGAGAGACCCGATGTCGATATTGTTCATTACCTCCACACGGATCGGCGACGCGATTCTCTCGACCGGAATTCTCTCCTGGTTGCATGAGCAATATCCCGAAGACGGCATCACCATCGCCTGCGGCGGGCCGGCGTCGAAGGTATTCGGCGAAGTGCCGAACCTGGAAGCGCTGCACATCATCAGGAAGCAGCGCAATCACGGGCACTGGTGGCAGCTCTGGCGGGCCATGGTGCCCCGAAAATGGCGCGTCGTTGTCGATCTGCGCCGCTCCGCCATGCCCTGGCTGCTGCTGGCCGGAAAGCGCTACAGCGTCCCCTACGACCGGGCCGGGCGGCACCGGGTCGAGCTGAACGCCTCGATGTTCGGCATTCCGCCGCAGAACCCGAAGATCTGGACCGCGCCGGAACACCGGGAGACTGCGGAAAAGCTGCTCGCGGGAGCGAAAACCCCCGTCGCGCTCGCCGTCGGTGCCAACTGGGCGGGAAAGACCTGGCCAGCGGACCGGTTCGCGGCACTGGCGGACAGTATCCGGCAGATGAAAGCCTTCGCGCCGGGCGCCGAGATCGTACTCGTCGGCGGTCCCGACGAGCGGGAGGCTGGAGCCGCTCTGCTGGAGAATCAGGATGGAGGCCGGGTGATCGACGGCTTCGGGCTGGACATCCTCTCGACCTACGAGCTGCTGAAAAGATGCCGCCTGATGGTCGCCAACGACAGCGCCATGATGCATCTCGCGGCAGCCTCCGGCATTCCGACCATCGGCCTGTTCGGGCCGACAAAGGACCAGCATTACCGGCCCTGGGGCGAGAACGGCTACGTTATCCGCACCCCGGACAGCGCAGACGCCCTTATGGCCCGCCTGCGTACCGACCCCGCTTCGGTCTCGACGCTGATGGAAGGCATCACGGTCGATGACGTCCTGGCGAAAATCGCAGAGCTGGAAAGCCGGGGCGCGATTCCGAACACCCGCCAGGCATGAGTACCGCCCCTTCCCGGCAGGAACTGACCCGCATCGCCGGGGACGTCCGCCGGTTTCTGGAAGGGCTATGGCCCGAATGGCACGCCCTCAGGGGCCGGGCGCTTCCCGATCCCCTCTCCCTCGGCACCTGCCAGACCACCAGCCTGCTCCTCGCCACTGTTCTGCGGGAACACGGATTCGATGCGGCCGTCGCCCAGGGCAATGCACCGGGGGCGACGGAAGGCTATCTCCACGACGGCATCTGGCACGGGCATGCCTGGGTCAAATGCGGCGGCTGGATCGTCGATATCTGCGCCGACCAATATGGCGCCCCGCCGGTTTCGATCAGCCCATCAGACGATCCGCGCTACCGGACGGGCCGGGACACCGCATATGAAAGCGCGAAACGGCAACGGCAGGAGTTGGCCAGCTCCGCCCTCGAAGCCTGGCGAAAGCGCCGCTGACGCTTGATCAGCGGCATTCTTTCCAGCCGAAAAGCCCCGTCCGCGCCAGCCCGGTCAGAATCCGTCCACGAACATCTCCGCGTTCATTTTCCGGGCCGCGATCACTGGCTCCGAAGTCTCCGTCTCGTAACCGCCCGGACGCGGAACGCTGACGGCGAGACCGTTCTCGGCAATCTTCAGGATCATCTCTTCATAGCTCATGTTCAGATTGAGCAAACAGCCACGGTAAAAGTACCCCTTGCGGAGGCCGGGCATGAGATTGGCTTCGATGAAGTGCGGCACGTTGTCGTGGCTCATCTTGATGTCGATGCGCCCGAGCGACTTGCCGTCGAGTGCCCGGAACGCCGCCTTGGCAAGGTCGCCGAGGCGCGCGTGAATTGCCATGTCCGTCACCATCTCGACGGTCTCGGCATCCTGCTTCTTGATATCGTAATCGAGAATACGGTCCCCGTTTTGATTGGGAGCGGCGATGATCTCGATCGGCATGGCGCGCAAGGTTCCATTGGTTGCGTCTTCCAGAATGCCGACGCTGTATTCCCGGCCCGAGAGATACGTTTCCACCAGTGCGCGGCTGTTCTGCGTCTCATGGATATCCAGCACCTTGCGCCGGAAGCTCTCGAAATCATGCACCACGGAATTGGCATCCACGCCCCGGCTGTCTCCCCCGGTGACAGGCTTGACGAAGAGCGGAAAGGCAATCGGCACGGAGGCGGCGGTCGGATGTTCGCCCGGAGCTGTCTGGAAATACCGCGCGGTCGCGATATTGGCCTGCTGCATGATGCGTTTGGCGCGGGCCTTGTCATGCTCGTTGTCGAGCGCTGCCTTGCCTGAGGCAATGTAGGCAATGCCATGCAGGTCCAGGAAATCGTTCAGCCACAGATCCTGGCCGCCGAAATTGAAATATTTGACCCCGGAGAACACCAGATCCGGCCGCCGTGCGGCCAGAAGCTCCAGATCCTTCTGCGTGTTTATCTGGGTGATGCTGACATCGTGATAATAACCCGACAGGATTTCCTGAACGGCCGGCACATCCAGCTCAATCCCGACATTCTTGCGATTGGCCGTGATGTCCGTGAGATAGGGCACGGTAACAATTTCAATCACCTTGTTCCGGTTGCGATCAACAGGGGAGGCTGTGCCGGGAGAGACCGCTGTTTGACCGGCATGTCGCGGGAACGCTTTGGCGCGCGGCCGGTAATCAAGGGACGTTCTGGGATCAAGGGAGGCTCTCGATTTCAGGAGAGCCCCGGGTTTCAGGGACGTTCTGATGATGGTTTTGTCATTAATGTCCAAAATGGATCCTTCACCGCTAATGCGTGTGATACCGCGGGAGGCACGTGTGTGCTCCCGGGGGCGAAAATGTCAGAAATGCTCAGTAAACAAGCGCGGAGAAACCGAATTTCTCAACCGCAGCTGCATGAGCCTCTTCCTTAGCAGCAATTGCGGCGTACAGATATGACGATCTTCATGAGCCCCGGACTGCCCTGCCCGGCTCACCGGCAAAATACAGGCCCTGCCAGCAGTGTTTTCGCCGGAGAATGCGGAGCCGATGGCCGACCCGATGCTCGCCCCGGCGGAGTCCGGGTTTCGCGCTCAAACGGGAGGGTATTCAGGCGTGGAACACTTATTGCGATCACGGTGCCACCACGCCGATGGCACCCCTTAAATTCCGCTTTTAATGGATTATCTCAAGAGCACGTCACGTGCTCAGGAGATGTCACGGACGTTGAGAGGAAAATATGATGTTGTCTTTAACGAGATTGCTCATCGTCGCCACTGTTCTCGTCGTCACACAGGCCGGATCCGCCTATTCCGCCGGAAAAAACCCGACGACGATCACCACCCTGAAAGCCTGCGAAGCCGCGATCCAGGATACCCAGGAAGCCCGCGCGGGAAACCCTGACCTTGGCCCCAAATCCGCAGCGGTCTTTGACAGCCTGCTAGAGCTTGCGGCCCAGCGCTGCAAGGACGGCGAATATCAATACGCGGATGACTTGCTTATCGTCGCACGCGGCATGGTCGCGTCCGAGTAAGACGAATAGGCAGTCCAAGGGACACGAAACATAATCCACGCACCCGGGAGACAAGTTTCGTGTCCCCATATCATCCCCTCCCCCTCAGGCCATCACCCCGTCCGGAAACATCATTATTCCGCCCCCAACATCGTCATCCCGCACGTGATGCGGGACCCAGAGAGCATAGAACACGGCCCCACGCCCCCCCTGGGGCCCGGCTCTCCGGCCGGAATGACGATGCTTTCTGTTTCAAAGTCGGCCAGCTAATTACGTATCGTCCCCTAATCCCCGGTCACGAGCGTCCTCAGCAACGAGACCGAGATCACGAACGCGCTTGATATGCTGCTAACTGGAATATGACATTGCGTTGCGGGATGCGAAATGCCGTTGAGGAGAGACCGCATATTGTGATTTAGGAACCGCAACACGAATTAAATGTCGTGCCTCCTTAGTTCCTGAATAGATCTCATACCCAAATCTGCCTCATCTGATGACGCAAACAACTGTGGCCCCCAAGATAGTTCGTTCTGTATATGATTTGCTGTATCAAGAACTATTGCACGACACCAGTTTGCGACTTTAAAAAACGTCATAGCCGTGTTTGTATCAATACCCAACATTTCGTCACGACTAACCCCAGCACTCCTTACTGCTTCCAAAACACGACCTCTCCACTCGTTACGAGGTGATGGAATCGGTACGAAATGCACAACTTCACCTCGTAGATTCGATAAAAGACCCAGTTTGTTGATCAAATTTTGGTCCGCAAAATCACTCAATTGCAAAATGAACATAAACCGCTTTATTTTTTCCTTGGAAAGGGGCTCTGCGGCAACCTCGTAACACGATGCGTTTAATTCTTCTTGATCGACAAACAACTGAACTCGCGCCAAAATAGAATTTAGTAAAGAATCTAATGAACTTACATAAAGAACAATACTCGGAGCAATCATCGGCGATCCAGAAAAATTAATACTTGGTCTTTTTGAGATCGCTTCACGATGTAATGTTGTTGCAGATTTCCAGTAAGCCTGCGTCAAGTCTGAGAACATTTTTTTAGAGTCATCTGATCGATAAGCAGCCGCAGTTTTGTGACGCCTCAATTGGATCGAACTAAGATTAGAGATGCTTTTTTCTCTCGCATTTATGGGAACACGCGACTTAATTGACGCGTTCAAAGGTGAATTTCGTCCCTCAGCCTCACCTGCTCCCTCCCGCGCCCCAACCAACGCCCTCATCTTTCGCACCGCCGCCTCCGGGCTGGTCAGCACCGGCCGGTCAGTCACCGCGCGGCAGGCCGGGGCGGCTGGGGCCATGGAGAAATGGGCCAGCAGGAAGACATCCGCGTCCGCCGTGCGGGCGACCGCGTCGGCGATGAGGCGGTTGTGGGTTTCCGCGTCACCACCGTTCAGCGCCTCCCGCGCGCCCTCCGCGAAAACCGTTGTCAGGCGTGCTCCGGAATCGCGCCGCGCAGCCTCGTCGCGGAATTCCTCCGCCATGCCCTCGACCGCCGCCGGGAAGGTGTAGATCATCGCAATACGCCTTCCGTGGCCAAAGGCCTCCTCGAACATGGCTTCGTTCGGTTTCAGCACCGACAGCGGCGATGTACGCGCGGCCTCCTCTATCGCTTCGCCAAAGGCCGAACAGGTGTAGAGGATGCCCGCAGGCCCCGTTCCCTCGGCATAGCGCGCGAGCGCCACGGTCCGCGCCGCCAGACCCGGCGTCAGGTAGGCTTCCTTCGCGCGGTCGACCGAGAGAGCCTCGTCCAGCAACGAACGGATCTCGGCCTCCGGCCAAATTTCCCGGAACGCCGTCTCTATCGGGGCTATGGCGAGCGGCGTTGCGTGGATCAGGGAAATGCGGACTGGATTGGACATTTTTGAGTTCCAGAAAATTGGCTCTTACGGGGACACAATTCAATTCGCGCTCTGACCGTCACGCCCCTCACCCCTCCGGGTTCGGCTGCATATAAACGATGGCACTCAGGATCACATCAACATCAGAGCCATTCGCTGCGAATGGCAGGAACACCCGTTCGAGTGCAGCGAAATCCAGCCTGAAGCTGGTCGGCGACACGCCATATCTGTAATTAGGCAACCCCGACTCCACGACCTCGACCCTATGGCGCACGAGCAATTGCTCATCGGCATTCGGCCAGACCTTGTCAAGATACTGGCCCGTGAAATCAGCGCCCATCGCCTCGACGATTGCGGTTCCCATGAGACGAACCCGGAAGCGGTACGGGTCCCGTTCAACATCGGTCAGCACGAGGTTAGGTAGAACTCTCGAGACGCTCAGCGGATCGAAATCCGCCCGCGCGGGTATACGGTCACCCGGATGGATCGCTATCCAGTGGGAGAGGAGTTCACGTATCGCCGTAGTCTGCGCCTGCTCCCTGATGTCCCTGGCGCGCGGGAGACTCGGGTGTTCATGCATGTTCTGTCCGGTTCAGTGAAACGCCCCGAGTTCATGTTGCAACGCCATTCCCGGGATTGCCAGATCTTTAGCCCCCGAAAACTCAACCCTCGGTATTTTCAACCCCTCCAAAAGTTGAATTTTTATGATTATACCGATATCGAAAATCGCAATGGCTCGCCCCACGCATAATGGTCTGCCCGCGCTGCATCGTGATCTTGTCGGAATAGCCTTCGCAGAAGCTGCCGTCCCGGTTGCAGGACAGCAGGTGGCCGATGTCGCCGAGGCCCATGTCCTTGTACATCTCGGCATAGCGGCAGCGGGTGACGTTGAAATGGTAGTTGTCGCCCGTTGCCTCCAGCACCTCGGTTTCCAGAGCGCCGCCCTTGGTCCAGAGGCCGTACAGGTCCTGGAAGTCGCGCATGTTGCGATCCGGTCCGTCGCGTTCGGCGAAGGTTTGTGCCTGGGCGATGGCGGCCTTGCGGATGGCGCTGCTGATAATCTTCTGTGCCACCTCCCGGCCAACCTCCCGCACCATCTCCTCGTAGATCGGTTTGATCACGGTCGCTTCGATGCGGCGTTGCTCGATGATGGGAAGGTCGGTCATGGCTCTCTCCGGGTGATTACGGCCAAGCTCTTTTCAACGGCCCGGCGGACGGTCTCGACCTCATGAAAAGGCCGGGACCGGTATGTTAGAATAAAGCAGGTTCCACGGTGCCGGAAATGGGGCCGGTATTCGGAGAATTCGCCGGCACGCGGGACCGTGCGGCGCGCCTTTACCGGTCTTGCGGTTCAGGAACGTCCTCCTCGAAAATCTCTTCGACTTTCAACCCGAACAAGCGGGCTATCCGGAACGCCAAAGGCAATGACGGGTCGAACTTTCCGTTCTCGACCGCATTGACGGAGTTTCGAGAAACACCAAGCCGGCTTGCAAGGTCTGCCTGGGTCCAGCGCCGCTCCGCCCGCAGAACACGAATCCTGTTTTTCATATCAGCCTCGGCCCGCCGCTATCGCTTGGATGCCCACCACATCCAGTTGCCAATGGCACAAACCACGCTCTGAACCAAGACGACAAAGACTATGCCCAATGCGAAGCCAACCACCGCCGGCGATAAACCGCTTTTCGAGAAGGCCGCGATGTCTGTCACGGCGCCCTGAAGTTCCGGCATTGCGACCATGAGCATGACGAGTGCGATGGAAACGGGAACGCCGACGCCGCTGGCGGCCGCCAGGCTGTATCTCAGGCTTGCGGATTGCAGTTCATCGCCACCCCTGAATATCGAGAGGAAGACCCATCCGGACCACGCCACACAAAGAGTGGTGAAGAGGACGGTCACAAAGAAGGGAACCTCGACAACGAAAAACAGAGCCGCGCCAAGAAAGACCGCAATCGCCACACCATATTGAGATCGGGCAGAGGCAGGCATGATAACTCTCCTTTTCAAAATGACAAATAAACTTGTCATTTCTAGGAAGACGCTGTCAAGCCCCGGAGGCGCCCTTACAGGCGCCTCCCCCTCCTCTGTCCGATATCTCAGTGGCCCGGCATGTCAGCGGCCGAGCGTGCCGCCCTTGAGGGAACGCGGGTCGCGCAGGCCCCAGCGGCCAGCCTCGACCTCGTGGAAGAAGTCGAGAATGGTGCGGTTGAACAGGGCCGGCTCCTCGATATTCAAGGTATGGCCGGTGTTCGGAAACATGGCATGCCCGGCGGACGGGATGGTGCGCTTCATCAAGAGGCCCGGCTCAAGGCAGCTTTCGTCCTCGTCCCCGTTCACGATCAGGGTCGGCACGGTCAGTGCCGCCATCTGCTCCCGCAGCTCCCAGAGCGACGGCCGGTTCGCCTGCACTCCGCGCAGGGTGTTGGCGGAGCCTTTGCTGGAATGCTCGCCGAGCTGTGCCGCGAACTCGGCCCAGCCGCGCGGGTCCTTGTTCTGCAACTGCACCCGGGCAGGCTCCAGCGCGTAGGTCGGGGCGATCTTGTCCATCCCCTCGCTCTCGATGCGCTGCGCCAGCTTCTCCGACTGGGCCTTGAAATCGTCCCGCCGCTCCGGATCGGCGCCGTAGCCGCAGCCCGCGACGACCAGCGACAGGGCGCGTTCGGGATAGGCCAGACCGAAATGCAGCGTGGCGAAGCCTCCCATGGACAGGCCGACGATATGCGCCGCCTCTATATCGTTCGCATCCAGCACGGCCTTGATGTCGTCCCGCGCCCGTTCCTGCGAATAGCGGGCGGGATCTTCCGGCACGTCAGACGGCGGATAGCCGCGCGCGCTGTAGGTGATGCAGGTGTAATAACGGGACAGCCCCCGGACCTGGCTCTCCCAACTGCGGTGGTCGCCGGCAAATTCATGCACGAAGACGACAGGCGTCCCCTCACCGGTCGTCTCGCAATAGAGCGAGATGCCGTCATCCGTACTCACATAGCCCATTTCAGCCTCCCCGTTATTTATTGGTTGGGAGTGACTATGCAGGATCGGGCGGCGGCGCCAAAGGGGCCGGTTTGCGAATGAACTGTTCCGAATGCGGCGCTGGTCCGGCGTCAGACGAAGCGGTGAAACGGCGCGATCTCGACGCCGGAGGCCTCCAGCGATGCCCGGAGCGCCCGCGCCATGCCGACAGCGGCCGGATTGTCCCCATGCACGCAGATCGTATCGATCCGGCCCTTGATCCGCTTGCCGCCCTGGGTGATGACCGCGCCTTCCCGCAGCATCTTCAGAACAGAGGCGGCCGCTTCCTCCGCATCATGGATCACGGCGCCGGGCTGGCTGCGCGGCACCAGATTGCCGTTATCCTGATAAGCCCGGTCGGCATAGATCTCCCGCGCCATGCGAAGCCCCGTTACCTCGGCGGCCCGCTCCGTCGCCATGCCGGGCATGACGACAAGGATCAGATCGGGGTCGACGGATTTCACGGCTTTGGCGACGGCACCGGCCACACCGTCATCCTCCGCCACCAGATTGCCGAGCGCGCCATGGGTCTTCACATGGGTCACTTTCGCGCCCTCAAGCGCGGCCACCCCCATAAGCGCGCCGATCTGGTAGGCGGTCTGTTTCTCGATATCTTCCAGACTGTCTCCCACGATCTTGCGACGACCGAAGCCCCAGAGATCGAGATAGCCCGGATGCGCCCCGATCCCGACATTACCGTCCCGCGCCCGGATCACGGTCTGCCGCATGACATCCGGATCACCCGCATGAAAGCCGCAGGCGATATTGGCACTGGAGACAACGGAAAGCATGTCGGCATCCGCGCCGAGCTCATACACTCCCCAGCTTTCCCCAAGATCGGAATTGAGATCAACGCGCATCTTTCAGTCTCCGGTTAAAGCACCCGATATGCATACATCGGCTGGAGCCGGCACTGAAGCCTCACGACGGAAAAATACCCTCAGCAGCACCCGTCCTGTGCGATATCGAGGGTGACCAACCGGGTGCTGACATCGTCCGGTGACGGAGCCTCGACAAAGCCAAGGTCACGGCACAGGGCGAGCATCGCCCGGTTTTCCGTCATCACATAGCCGAACATCTTCTTCAGCCCGCGCGAATGGGCATGCCGGATCAGATCCCCCATCAGGCGGCGGCCAAGCCCCTGCCCCTGCTGATCGGTCCGGACAAGCGCGGCGAACTCGCAGGTCTCGAAATGCGGGTCGGCCGTCAGACGGGCGACACCGAGAATTTCGCCCTGGCTTTCGGCGATCAGGGCCATTTCGCGGTCATAGTCGATCTGGGTCAGCCGGGCCGCCGTTTCATGCGGCAGGGTCTTCACTGGCGCGAAGAACCGGCGGCGCAGATCGTCCTGGGAGGATTTCTGGATGAGGTCCAGCAAAGCCGGTTCGTCCTCCGGGCGGATCGGGCGAACGGTGAGCGCTCGGCCGTTATCGAGGCTGACATGCCGTTCCAGATGCTTCGGATAGGGCTCGATGGCGACCGGAATGGCCTTGGATGCATCCTGCACCCTGATCCGGGCATCCAGCGCCAGAATGCCGAAATCGTTGATATAGAGCGGATTGACGTCCAGCTCCCTGATCTCCGGGAAATCCATGGCGATCTGGGACAGTTTGACCAGCGCCGCCGTCAGCTCCTCGATGGCCGCCGCCGGGCGATTGCGATAGCCCTGCAGAAGCGACCAGATACGGGTCCGCTGCACCATGTCGCGGGCCAGCGGGATATCGAGCGGCGGCAGGGCCACGGCACTGTCATCCGCGACCTCGACCTCAACCCCGCCCTTGCCGAACAGAATGACGGGACCGAACACGCTGTCCGTTGTGATGCCGATGATCAGCTCTTCCGCATGGGGCATGACCGCCATGCGCTGCACCGCAAAGCCCTCGATCTTCGCGTCCGGCTTCACGTGTTTGACGGTCTTCAGCATGTCTTCCGCGGCGGCCACCACCTGCTGGCGCCCGGTCAGATCAAGGCGGACACCGCCGACATCGCTCTTGTGGGTGATATCGTGGCTCAGGATTTTCAGGACGACATGGTTGCCAAGCTCGACCGCGGCCAGTCCGGCCTCTTCCGGTGTCTTCGCAATGACCGTCTCGACAACCGGGATGCCGTAGGCGTCCAGCACGTCTTTCGCTTCCGGCTCGGTCAGCCATTCCCGGCCCTCGTCGAGCGCTTTCCGGACAATCCCGCGCGCCCGTTCGGTCTCCGGGTGATAACCCTCCGGCAATGACGGCGGTGTTTGCATCAACAGATCGCGCCGGCGCTTGTAACGCACAAGGTGCATGAAGCCGGTCACCGCCTGGTTCGGCGTGTCGTAGGACGGCACCGAGGCCTGATAGAAGGCCTTCTTCGCCTTTTCCTGCGCGCCCTCGCCCACCCAGTTCGTCAAAATCGGCACGCGCGGTTTTTTAGCCACCGCCCGCTGCACCACTTCCGCCGCCTTGAAACTGTCCGCGATCGCGGTCGGGCAGTTCAGCACCAGGACCGCATCGACATTCGGATCCTTTACCACTTCATCCAGCGCAGCTTCATAGCGCTCGGGCGGTGCGTCGCCAATGATGTCGACCGGATTGCCGCGCGACCAGGTGGAGGGCAGCTTGGCGTCGAGCGCCGCAATGGTTTCCGGGCTGAGTTCCGCCAGGCGACCGCCCAGCTCAACAAGACATTCGGTCGCCAGCACCCCGAGACCGCCACCATTAGTAATGATCGCCAGCCGATCGTTCGCAGCCTTCAGGCCCGTGCCGAGCGTATTCACCGCATCGAACAGCTCAAGCAGATCGTACACTCTCAGAATACCCGCGCGGCGAAAGGCGGCGTTATAGACCTTGTCCGAGCCCGTAAGCGCCCCGGTATGGGATGCCGCGGCCTTGGCGGAAGCTTCATTACGCCCCGATTTGATCACGATCACCGGTTTGTTCCGGGCGGCCGCACGCGCGGCGGACATGAATTTCCGCGGGCTGCTGATCGACTCGATATAGAGCAGGATCGCCTTGGTATTCGGATCGGCGACCAGATAGTCCAGCATGTCGCCGAAGTCGACATCCGTCATGTTGCCGAGCGAGACCACATGGGAAAAGCCGATATTGTGGTGCGCGGCATGGTCGACGACAGCAGACGCAACAGCGCCGCTCTGCGTGACGAAGGCAAGATTGCCGGCAGGCGGCGCAATATGCAGGAAGGATGCATTGAGCCCGAGGGTCGGCACCATAATGCCGACGCAGTTTGGCCCGACCACGCGCAGCGGATATTGCGACTTGATGCGCTTGATCTCGCCGGCCAGATCGGCACCGTGACCGTCAGCCTCGCCAAACCCGGCAGTGACGACAACGGCGGCCTTTGTCCCTTTCGCCACCAGATCCTCCAGCACCCCGGGAACGGATGCAGCCGGCGTGCAGATAACGGCAAGGTCCGGGACGATCGGAAGATCCGCGATGCTTTTGTAGCAAAGCGTGGAGCCGATAGAGGTTTCATGCGGATTGACCGGCAGAACCGGGCCAGTGAAAGAGCCGCCCAACAGATTCCGGGACAGAACCTTACCGACCGACTGCTCCCGGTTGCTCGCCCCGATGATGGCGACCGAGGTCGGCTGAAAGAGTTTATCCAGATTCCTGATCGACATGGGACGGCCTCATTATGCTGCAGTGCAATATAATAACTATGCCGCCGAACTGTGTCAGTCCTAATGCACCTCTAAGATAATTTGTCGCAGTGCACCATTCATAAAGACATCAGTTCGACACCCGGCCGGCACGCGCGTCGTCGACCATGCGCTCAAGCTCGGAAATATCCTTCACCACATAGGCTCCCCTGGTCCTCTCCAGCAGATCGCTCCGCTCAAGCGCCTTCAGCTCCCGGGTCACTGCTTCACGGTGTGTGCTGATCCGGGCCGCGATTTCGGCATGGGTCGGCGGTGGTGAAATACGGCCCGTGCCATCGACAATCCGCCCGGCCCGCGCCAGACGCAATAATTCGGCATGGATCCTGTTGCGCACACCGAGCGTGCTGAATTCCACAACCCGCTCGACCAGTGTCCGGAGCGAGCCAACCATACGCTGCATGACGATCTGGGCCATTTCCGGAACCTCGGCAAGCAGATCGCGGAACATCTCGGCCGACATGCAGGCAACGCTCGTCCGGCTCAACGCCACGATGCTGGCAGAACGCCGCCCGCCATCGATGGCCGCGAATTCCCCGAAATGATCACCCGTTTTCAGATCGTGAATAATCACGGTCTTTCCGGTTTCGGAAAACACGGTGACCCGCACGTCTCCCCAGGTAATGAAATAAACATCGGTCGATTCATCATCCAGGTTAATGATCACCTGATCCGCGTCGAAATTCCGCCACCGGCACCTCTTGTCGAGTTCGGCAATTTTGGCCTCCGGCAAGCATCGCAGCAAATTGCACGCTCCCAGGCTGCGATTGATCGTCGACACTGCTTTCTCCCCACTAAAAAACCATCATGGCTTGAGCCGACCCTGCCCCATGGATCTGCCCGGCCCTACCCCGTCATCTTGCAAGAGGACAGGGCTACTCACAACCGCGCGGCTGAAACGTACTTCAGGCGCCCCGCCAACGCCTTCTGGACTGGATGATCGGCCTTCGTGCGAAATCTCACACCAGCCGGATCAAAATGTTCCTATCTATACACCAAGGGGAAGAAGGCTGGAGCCGCTACCGAGATAACGTCCCCCAGCGTTGGTGCTCTCCAGCTTTTCCCCGGATTGAATGGATATCCAGAGAGTCGTCTCAAAGCCGCGCCACACGTGATCGATCCCGGCATTCCCCGCCCTCCCGATCGTCCAGGCGCGGTTTTTTTTGCTTCAGCACCGGCTTTTACAAACGACCATCGGTTGATGATCCTTTCATTGCAAACACGACTTTTAATCACAACTTCACTTGCCGCGCCAATATCCCCACCCTATCTCAGATTGGTCTGTGGACGGCTTTGAAAATGGAGTGCCTTCCGCCAGTCCGTGCTGGGTGTCTCTCCGAAAGCGTGTCTAAGGGTAAGTGTCTGAGTGAGTGTGTTTTTGGCTTTGTGAGCAGGGAGAGTTTCCAGTCATGCCAACGGGTACAGTGAAATTTTTCAAGACCGACAAGGGATACGGGTTCATCACGCCCGAAGATGGATCCCGCGATGTCTTCGTTCATGTTTCTGCCGTGCAGAACTCCGGCTTGGCAACCATCTCCGAGGGTCAGAGACTGAATTTTGAAGTTCAGGAAGACGCCCGCGGCCCCAAGGCGGTCGACCTGTCGGTCGCCGATTAAGAAGAGCCGTCATCGCCGCCCCTTTGGGCGATGACCGAGCGGCACAAGCGTCCCCCGGCTGTTGCCTGACATAGCCGGTGGCTTTGCCATGCACGGCTCGCTTATCCATTCCATGAGCACTGTCCAGGGACACTTTCAGCACGTACAGTCACTGCACGCGCCAGCCCGGCTTCCTGCCGCCGGACTTCAGCCCCCTCCTTCCATATACGGATATCAAAGATTCACGCCCCCGGTGCGTGTTGCCGCTTCACAGACAGCAATCGAATTGTCATATTTGCGGCTGTCTGAACCGGGCAAGGCTTGCAATCAGGTATCGTATTGTTCCGCCGGTTCGGAAAATGATACGGGAGGATCACCCTCTAGGCGCAACAAGACCGGCAAGAGGCCGGCAACCGTCGCCTCAAGGCTTCACAAATTCAGGAGATCTCAATGATTAGAGACATCGTGCGCGCCCTCCTCGGCGGTGCAGGTTTGGCGGCGACGGTGCTTGCGGCGGGTGTAGTCCCCTCCAGCGCCAACGCGGAAGAACTCAAGGTCGGCTTCGTCTATGTCGGTCCGGTTGGCGATCATGGCTGGACCTATCGCCACGATATCGGCCGCCAGGCCATCGAGAAGGAACTCGCCGGAAAAGTGACAACGACTTTCGTCGAAAGCGTGCAGGAAGGCCCCGATGCGGAGCGCGTCCTCCGCCAGCTCGCCAGCGACGGCAACAAGCTGATCTTCACCACCTCCTTCGGCTTCATGAATCCGACCGTGAAGGTCGCCAAGAAGTTTCCGGACGTTAAGTTCGAACATGCGACCGGCTACAAGCGTGACAAGAACGTCTCGACCTATGCCGCACGCTTCTATGAAGGCCGCTATGTCGCCGGCCTGATCGCCGGAAAGATGACCAAGTCGAACGTGATCGGCTATGTCGGCTCCTTTCCGATCCCCGAAGTGATCCGGGGCATCAACGCCTTCACGATTGCCCTGCGTTCGGTCAACCCGGAGGCCGAGGTCAAGGTCGTCTGGGTGAATTCCTGGTACGATCCGGGCAAGGAAGGCGATGCGGCCAAGGCCCTGATAGATCAGGGTGCGGACATCATCCTGCAGCATACCGACTCCCCGTCTCCGCTCCAGGTCGCCGAATCCCGTGGTGTCTACGGCTTCGGCCAGGCCTCGGACATGGTCAAGTTCGCGCCGAAAGCCCAGCTTTCCGCCATCATCGACAATTGGGACGGCTATTACGTCGAACGGGCCAAAGCCGTGATGGACGGCACCTGGGAATCCCAGGACACCTGGGGTGGCCTGAAGTCCGGCATGGTAGAGATGGCACCGTTCAACGATGTTATCCCCGCCGATGTGCAGAAGCTTGCCAACGACGCGATCGCAAGCCTCAAGGACGGCTCCATCCACGCATTTGATGGACCCATCAAGGATCAGAGCGGCGCCGTGAAGGTCAAGAAAGGCGAAATGCTCGACGATGGCGCTTTGCTCGGCATGAACTGGTATGTCGAAGGCGTTCAGGGCAAGATCCCGAACTAACACGACCAGCGAAACACCGAAACGGCCCCGCCCGTACCCGGCGCGGGGCCGTTTTCATTTTGAAAGGCTTTTCCATGACTCCAGAAGAAATTCGGGACCGGGTAGTGCATCGGGACGGGCTGATTCTGGTTATCGACAAGCCTCCGGGATTGCCTGTCCATGAAGGGCCAGGCGGCGGGGATAATCTCGAAGCCTATTTCAAGCATCTGACATACGGCATCCAGCATGTCCCGGCACTCGGACACCGGCTGGACCGCGACACCAGCGGCTGCCTCGTCCTCGGGCGCAATCCGAAAGGATTGAAGAAGCTCGGAAAACTGTTCCGTGAAGGCCTTGTCGAGAAAACCTATTGGGCCATTACAAAAGGTGTCCCGAAGGAACCGGAAGGCCGCATTGAACTCCCCCTGAGGAAAGTCACCAGCAAAGACAAGGGCTGGCGCATGGTGGTGGACAGGAAAGACGGGCAAGAAAGCATCACCGACTA
Source organism: uncultured Nisaea sp. (assembly GCF_963974195.1). Lineage (NCBI taxonomy): Bacteria > Pseudomonadati > Pseudomonadota > Alphaproteobacteria > Rhodospirillales > Thalassobaculaceae > Nisaea > uncultured Nisaea sp. The sequence continues at coordinate 13,877 of NZ_CAXBDC010000019.1, read as the reverse complement.
TCGGGTCGTAAGCGCCGCGGACGGCTTGTGCTTTATCGAATGCTTCCCGCGCACCGGCCGGACGCACCAGATCCGCGTCCACCTGGCCTCCATCGGCTGCCCGATCATCGGAGACCCACTCTATGGCGCGGAAGAAGGTGGAGAAGACAGAGAACCCCTGCAACTCCACTCCCGCGCCCTGCGACTGCCGATGCAACAGAGCAAGCCACCCGTCTATGCGGAAGCACCGCCCCCCGCATATATGGCTGCCCTCCTGGAGCGCCTGGGAGCCGGCCTGACAGCGATTACGGCGCAGAGGCCATCGATCCCGGATTAAACAGACAGCACTGCTTCACGGCTACTTCCTGCTGTCCCTACGCGTCTTTTCTTTCACCAGTCTCGAATGAAATCAGCTTAGCGGTTTCGAACAAAGCTTCCCGGTCGTCCTCGCTGTCTTCCTGCCCCAGGTTAGAGACAGTTGTCACGACACAGGCCAACTCTCCCTGCGGGTCGAACACCGGAGCCGCACGGCCGACAACAGCCGGCAGGAGGTGACCGACCTGTTCGGCCTTTCTCGTTTGCCTAATGCCTTCCAGCACCTCGGGCGACGGGAGCGCGCCCTTGAAGCGTTCAAGCTGCACCTTGCGGGCGTCCTTGATCTGGCTTTTGGGAAGATACGCCTGAAACACCATACCGCAGGCAGTAACATCCAACGGCAAGGTATCGCCAAGGCCAACCGGGTTCAGGGTGAAATAAGCCCCCCTATACCATCGTACGATGGTCGGGCCGCGATTGGTCCAGATGGCAACGCCCCCGGCAGCCGCGATCCTTGTCGTCAGCTCCTTCATGTGGCGCGCGGCGATCTCAACCGGCTCCACACGCCGCAACGCGCCAATGCCGATCTGGAGAGCCGCCGGCCCAAGGTCATACCAACCGCTGGCAGGATCCTGAGCGGCCAATCCTTCCTTCACAAGACTTTGCAGGTAACGATGGGCGGTCGAGTTACCCGTCTCCGTCAAGTTTGCGAGCGTACCGAGCGCCAACGGGCCTTCCGACTTTGCCAGGACATCCAGAAAGCGAGCCGCGATCGAAACAGACTGGATGTTTCCAGATCGCTTTTCTTTCTTCTCAAGGGAACGGTCATTCATGGGCGTTCCCCAATTCAATAGAGTGCATATCTCTGTTCTTTTTCTGCAGCGACAGGTCCGATACGGTCCTCCATTGCGCTTATCTCGTCCATAACGAGTTTGATTTCAAGTAATTGGCTGACCATTCAGCATGCCTTACGGGGCACATATATCGTGATCAATTCATATTGCGTATCATTCTCAATATTGCTATGCAGAATGCATTCTGTATAGCGGAATAAAGGTCACCCATATCCGTGGCAGCTCTTCTCTCGCCACGCCACCAAAACTGATCGAAAGCCAGCGTCAAGACGCAAGCCAGGGAACCCGCCACGTGGAGAACGATTTCTCATGAATAAGCGCTTGATCGCGATGCTGCTCGGCAGCGTTAGTGTCGTGTCGCTCTCGTCGATAATGACAACAGCAAGCTTCGCCCAGGACTCAACGGCACAAGCCGAAAATTCCACGAAACTCCCGGCAATCACCGTGACCGGTGAAAAGGTTGAACGTAGCCTCAAGGAAACGGCCAGTTCGGTCACCGTCCTGACCGCCGACGATATCGAGGCGAAGGCTGAAGCTGCGGACGTCTCCGATATCCTCAGGGGGACGCCGAACGTTCTCTACACGGATACAGTCAGCGCGCCGTTTATCCGCGGCATTGACAGTCAGGGCGCCAACTGGGGCTCGGGGGCATTTTTCGGTGGGACCGTCCCGCGCGCCAGGATCAATCTCGACGGCCATTACCTAAGCTTCAACGAATACGTATTCGGGGCAGCCTCGATCTGGGACGTTGAGCGGATTGAAGTCTACAAAGGCCCGCAAACGACGACCCAGGGCGCGAACAGCATCGCCGGCGCCATTGTCGTCAAAACCAAGGACCCGACCTTCACACCGGAAGCGGAAGCCCAGTTGCAATACGGCAACCGGAACAACAGGCGTGCATCAATTGCCGCCTCGGGTCCGCTTAGCGAAGAAGTCGCTGCACGCATTTCAGCCGATTACAGCGGCCGGGATACCTTCATCACCTACACGAACCCGAATTTCGCAACGGGGAAGACCGATCAGGATTTCGAGACTCTCAACACCCGCCTCAAATTGCTGGTGCTGCCCGATGCAATTCCCGAACTAGAAGCAAAACTGACAGTTTTCCACGCGCAGTCCAACCGGCCGACATCCGAAGCCGCAGCATTTCCGTATGAGGATCTGAACACCGGCACCGCGTCGATGCCAAGCTGGGACGTGAAAACCAACGCCGGCATTTTCGATGTAAACTATGACCTTGGCAACGACATCGAACTGGTGAACCAGTTCCAGTATTCCGAGGGCCTGACAAAGCGTGTTGCGCAACCGACAACCAATGGCGGCGCGACGATCGACTATGCCGATATCTCGAACGAGACACGCGTCAATTTCGGCACCGAAAACTCGACACTGAGTGGACTCGCCGGCTTCTACTACGGTCACGTAACGTCAGAAGACACACTCTACATCCGAGGTGTGACTGAATACGAGGACACCAAGGATAATCTTGGTCTGTTCTCTGAAATGACCTGGCGCATGACCGACCGGTGGAGACTCACGGGCGGGTTGCGTTATCAGCGAGACCATATCCAGCGCAGCGGTACGTCAAGCTTCACCACCAGCATTCTGGATTACGATGAAACCTTCGATGAAGTGCTGCCAAAGGTCTCCCTCGCCTATGACGTGACTCCAAAAGTCACGGTCGGCGGACTTGTCAGCAAAGGATACAGCCAGGGCGGCGTCAATCTCAGCTTCGTCTCGGCCGATTACTTTACCTTCAAGCCGGAGACCGTCTGGAATTATGAGCTGTTCACCCGTGCGCGTCTGCTCAATGACCGGCTGATGCTCAGCGGTAACATCTTCTTCGCCGACCACAAGGATTCACAGCGCGTGCTGCCGGATTACCTCAATGGCGTCCTGTATGGTTCGACTGTGGTGAATGCCGAGGAGGCAAAATCCTACGGCATGGAAGTCAGCGCCGATTATCAGGCCCTCGACAATCTCCGCCTACGAGCCAGCCTGGGCCTGCTCCAGACCGAAGTCAGCAAGTTCACCGATACGGTCGGAAACAGCTACGATGGTAATGAATTCGGTCGTGCACCGGACTACATGTTCAGCGTCGGCGCGGACTGGAACATCACTCCCGAGATCAGGCTAAGCGGTGATGTCCGTCATACGGCGGGCTACCACTCAACCGATGAAAACACACCGGCTTACGAGATCGACGCCTATACGATCGCCAGCACCCGGGTCACCTATGAGCCTTATGAAGGCCGGCAGGTCTTCGCCTTTGTCGACAACATCTTCGACGAACGCACACCGACCTGGAAATATGATGACCGCACGGCCGGCGGGATCGTGGCGTCCGTCACGGAACCGCGGACTTTTGGCGTCGGCGTCAAAGTGAAGTTCTGATACCTCATTATCAGCGGGCCGGGATCCGGCCCGCTGATTTCCCGCCTACTTGTTCGCCCAAGCCTCAATCGCATCGAGCGCATGCTCTGCACTGGCAACCGTCGGCGTCGTCACTTCCGCAGAATCCAGATAAAGCACCCGGCCCTCGCGCTCGGGTTTCAGGAACCGGCTCCAGCCCGGCACGATACGGTCGAGTTGCACGCGTATCGCTTTCTCGTCCCGCCCGCCTCCGACATAGCTGTTCATGATAACAAGCAGGTCAGGATTGAGCTGTGCGAAAACTTCCGGATTGAGTGGAACCATCAGGGTCGCCCCGACACCGTTATTGGCGCCCGTTTCATTCAGCACGGCACGCTCATACCCCAAATCTTCAAGGGCCTGAATGAGCCCGGACATCTGCCCCAGGACATTGAGCTGATCCGTAATGAATATAGCGAGATAATCCTGACCGGCGGGATCAAACGGCAGTGCCTTGCGGGTCTTGTCCAGACGCTTCAGATAATCGGCCATGCGCGCGGCGAACACGTCTTCACGGCCAACCACTTTCGCAAGTTTTTCCTCAACACCGAAGCCATATGACTTTCCCGTGCTTGCGTTCTGCAAATAGATGGGAGCAACGCTCGACATCTGATCGACCTTGTCCGTATCGAGCTCAGTTCCGACAATCAGATCCGGCTTGAGAGCACGTACCTTTTCAACATCGAGCTGGCCAAAAGCGCCAATACCCTTTGGTTTTGACAATTTTCCACCGAGCACCGTATCGATAAAATCAACCGCGGTAACAAAACTTCCATCGTCCGCGCGGCCATAGCTGCCGACGAGGTTGAGACCAAGGTCCATTAGCGGCAAACCGACCAGTGGTTCATGGAGAACGACGATCCGTTTCGGATTATCCGGAACAGAGACATTGCGGCCGGTATCGTCGATCAGAGGCCGCTCGTCCGCGACAGCGACATTAACGGCCAGCAGGGCAGGAAGGAGAAAAAGCAATCGCATGGGGAAACCTTTCATTCAGTACGCATGTCTTTCAGAGCCTTAAGGCGGAGAGAAATGATGAAAAGCGGAACACCGATGATCGTCAGACTGAGCCCGATCGGAATGGCAAGATTGCCGGCGAGCCCGCGGGTCAGGCAGTCAGCGCCGACAACCAGAACTCCTCCCATCAACCCGGACAGGACCAGCCTCGACCGCCCCGTTGCCTGCGACATGAAACCGGCCAGATGTGGCGCCATCACACCAAGAAACATCAATGGCCCCACGGCCGTGACGGCGGCTGAGCTCAGCAACACGGCAACGAACAGAATAATCGGGCGCGAACGGGAGACCTGTTCGCCAAGAGACATCGCCATCTCGGCCCCAAGGTCATATGAGCGCAACGCCCTGCCGATCAGAAAAATCGCGGGCAAGCTCAAGACGCACCACGGGGCCAGCGCCACTATGCCACTCCAACTTGCCTGATAAAGCGATCCGGCGAGCCAACTCGACACCGCATACGATGTGTCTGGCGGGGTATACAAAAGCAGAATTGACGTGATGGAAGACAGCACCGTTTCCACCGCAATTCCCATCAGAAGAAGGGCAAGTCCATTCGCGTGACTGCCGCCAGTCAACCAGATCAACAGAAAAGCGACACCCAACCCACCGATCATTGCCGCCAACGGAATCAGGCTGCGCGGTGCATTCGGAAGAAAGACCAGAAGCAGCATAATCACCGCCATCGCGCCCTGGCTCAATCCGAACAATCCCGGATCCGCAAGGGGATTGCGTGCCAGGGATTGAAGCATCGCGCCGGTAATCGCCACGCACCAGCCGGCCATGAAACCAAGGAGAATGCGCGGAAACCGGATGTTCCAAAGCGTATAGGTTTGGTCATCACCAAGCTGGCCGCCGATCACTGTTTCCAACAGATCGACAAACCCCGTTTGCGTAACCCCAATATTGATCGAGAAACCCGAGAACACAATCGCGGCCACAATCAGGGCGATACCGGCCCAAACATCGCCCACCCGGATTTCAAGTCCTGACCGAAGCCGGAGAACCGGTTTTCCGTCAATCGACAGAGCCTGTTTCATGTTTCACGCCCCGAGCCGGCAGACAGATAAAAGCGTTTGACGGTCAGCGCGAACATCACGCCGCCAATCAAATTCATGATCAACCCGGTATGCAGCACATAGGGTGCGAACGCCTGCCGCGCCAAAAGATCAGACAGCAAACACACGGTTGCCCCCGTCGCGGCGCAGGCAGGCAGGCTCACGGTAAACCCGGTTCCCACAAACGGCCGGACAATATGCGGCACCACAAGCCCGACAAATCCGATAGGTCCGCAGATTGCCACGGATGATGACGCCCCGAACATGACGGCGGTCAGAGCAAGAGCCGTCACCAAAGGGACATTCACGCCGGATGATGCCGCCTTCTCCGCCCCCAATGTGATCAATGTGAGCGGGCGAGCAAGCAGCGTAAAAACGATCAGCGCCAGCACACCAATCCACCAGAAATGATACAGGCGATCAGCATAGACATGATTGATGTTGCCCGTCACCCAGCCGAGAAATTCCAGCCGCCGGACGGGATCGGACAGCAAAAAGGCATTGGCAATGCCGAGAAAAAGCATTGATGAGAGAGCGCCGGACAAGATCAGCATCATGCCCCGGGGATCGCGTTCCCGTCCGGCAAGCCTGGCGATGAGGACGCATCCGAGAAATCCGGCGACGCCGCCGACCAAGGCAGCGGCCCCTTGTGCCTTTATTCCGAAATCAAAGGAATAGGCACCCGCAATGACAAACATTGTCGCGCCGGCATTGATCCCGAGCGTCGCTGGAGAAGCCAGCGGATTGCGCGTCAATCCTTGCAGTATCACGCCCCCGCAAGCCATCAGCGCACCGACATAGACAGAGATCAAAGCCCTGGGCAGCCTTTGATAAAGCAGGATGAAGTGCTGGTAATCATCCTCGTCGAAATGCAGCAGCATCCCGGGCATGTCCTGCCACGGGATTATTGTCGGACCGATTGAAAGATTGGCGAGCAGACTGAGCATCATGGCGCATATCGCGCCACACAGAAATCCGGTGCGGCGGGTCATACCGAAACCGGAGACGCATGGCTCATATGGGGCAGACAGACCAATCTTCCATTACGGGTGAAGATATCTGCCTCCAGGTCGAAAACACGTTCGACGCTTGCTGAATTAATTGTTTCGCTCACAGCTCCCGACGCCACGACCTCGCCGTCCCGCAGCATCACCACCTCGTCCGCGAAGGCTGTCGTCAAATTCAGATCATGCAGTACTGCAATCACCGTTTTCCCGTGACGGATCGTCAGGTTGCGAACAATTTCCAAAACCGAGTATTGGAATTTCACGTCGATATGGTTGACCGGCTCGTCCATCAGAACGATGTCCGAGTCCTGAGCCAGAACCATGGCGATCCAGGCTCGCTGCCTTTGCCCGCCCGACAATGAATTGACTTGCCGATGCACCAGATCGGTCAGGCCGACAATTTCAAGCGCGGCCCGGAAAAGTTGGCGGTCACGATCCGATGGCCCGCTAAGCAGTGAATAGCGCGCATATCCCGCCAGCTCGATCAGCTCCCCCAAGGTCAGGTAATCCGGGCAATAGCTTTCCTGCGGGAGATAGGCCATGCGTCGGGCGAAGCTTCGGCGCGGAATTTTATGCGTCGGTGTGCCTTCCAGAGTGATGCCTCCTCCGGTGAGCGGAACAAAGCCCATGACCGCTTTCAGCAAGGTCGATTTACCACACCCGTTGGGGCCGACGAGCGCGGTCATCCGACCGGGACGAAACGCGACCGAAACAGCCTTCAAAACCGTCGTTTTCCCATAGGCAACCGACACGTCCTGCGCCGCCAGCATTTCACTGTTTCTCCGCTCTGAAACCTTGGCCCAGAGGATAAACCAGAGTAGACTGCCCAGCAATCGTAAGGCGCTGAATATTCGGATAAAATTGATCTTTTTCGGGTCACAAAACGACCGATTTCGGAGCGTCCGTTCATCTCAGTCTTTTTGCAAAGATCCGAGGCCATGAATCATCGAAAAAAACTGCATATCGGCATGTCCTTGAGCCCTACCTGGCTCGCCGGAGATGCCTGGCGGCGCGACGATAGTAAAATCGAGGATATTTACGGTAGCGACTTCCATCTCGATATCGCCAAACGCTCGGAACAGGCGAAGTTGGATTTTGTTTTTCGGCCAGACACGCTGTTCCTCGATTCCCAGATACTCGAATCAGGTCCGGGTTTCAGCAGCCTCGACCCGACAATCCTACTGGCATCGATCGCGAGGGAGACGGGCCGTATCGGCCTGCTGTCGACCGCGTCCACCACCTTCTTTCCACCTTACATTGTCGCCCGGCAAATCCAGTCCCTGAACTGGTTAAGCAATGGCCGGGCCGGCTGGAACATTGTTACAGCATTGGACGGAAACCAGAATTTCGGCCTTGATGCCATGCCCTCTTCCGACGAGCGCTATGAGCGCGCCATCGAATTCACCGAAATTGTCCGCCAGCTTTGGCAGAGCTACCCCCATTCCGCTTTGATGAATCACCGGGCCTCGGGTCGCTATGCCGACACGTCAAAAATCAAGTCAATCAATCACTCTGGAAAGTATTACACAGTAAAAGGCCCGCTGAATGTACCAGCATATGGCGATACGCCGATCCCGTTGATTCAGGCCGGCGCATCCGAGACCGGACGCGATTTCGCGGCCTCCATCGCCGATGCTATTTTTGCCGCAACTCCTGACAAGGACGTTGCATCGGAGCTTCGTAAGGACCTTCGTCGCCGGGCAACTTCACATGGCAGAAACGAAGATGACATCCTGGTTCTTCCCGGCCTCAGCCTTTATCTGGCATCGACTGAAAGCGAAGCGCGGGATCTCTACACGGAGACTCACGCCCGACAGGATAACGTAAAAAAACTTCAATATATCAAATCATTGACGGACCTTGATCTTAGTCTATGGCCCACAGACAGACCAATTACCGCAGCAGACTTGCCGCCACCTCCAGCCACAGTCCGCAGCCGGACTCATTCCAATCTGTTGCGCCGCCTGATCCATAGAGAAGAACCCACGGTGGAAACTCTTTTGCGATGCCCGGAAGTTATCGGATCGGCGCATTGGCAGGTCATCGGCACCGTCGATGATGCCATCGAAAAAATCGAGGAATGGACGAACGCGGGAGCGATGGATGGCTTCATATCCGTACCCGGTGGCTCAGTCGATTCCGTCGATATTTTCTTCGAACAACTTATGCCACGACTATCCGATAATGGATTTTTTCGGAGCGAATATTCTGGAAACACTTTTTACGAGCACCTGAAAGAATAATGGGAGAAATAAAACCGGACAAAATCCGTGAACAGCGCCCCTTTGGAATCCCCCATTTCCGCCTGCAGACAATCGCCAGGGTGACAATCACGGCCATGGCAGATAGAGTGATGGCACTCGGCTGATAGCCAAAGGAAAGTCTCATGGATATCAACAGCACCACCGCCTCCCAGAATATTGCGCGCACGCAGGCCAAGCCGGTTCAGCGCAACGAAGGTCAGCAGGCAGCAGGTCAAGCGCCGGGTGCCGCCGGGGCCGTTTCTATATCCGTGACCGGTGAGAGCCGGCAGGCGTCCGAGCTTGGCGAAAGCGTGAATGACAACCTCTCTGGTGAGGAGGCGCTCGCACTTGCCGGGAGCATTGCCGAGCAACTTGCCAACCTGCCGGGCGATACGGGTATCGTCAGCAACCCGGCTCTGTTGGAAGAAGCCGCACGCGGCGCCAGCTAAGAGCCAGGCACGCCGCATGACGGAGTTGATTTCTGGCTTCCGTCTCCCGGCGAGATGACGATTTCAGGAACCTGACGGAATTCAAAAGGGCGCCGCATGGCGCCCTTCCATTTTCTGGTTTAAGTAAACGTCAGCATCAGGCTCCTTGATTTTCCAGCTCTTTTCTGGCGGCGTCGGCGATCATCCCCTCCCTGACCTCTTCCATAATCTCTTCCCTGAGCGCGGCCTTTTCCTTTGGAGGAAGGGCATCATACTGCTCCTGGGTCAGGCCTTTATCCTTCAGAATGGCGTCGAAATACCGCTCCTCGGGCGTCTTGTGCAGATAATCGAGCAACGCGGTCACAACGGCGGATTGTCCGGTATCGGCATTCGATACGCTGGCCGCAGCTGCGCTGCCCGTAGAGGCGTTTTCCTCTTCGATTTTTGAGCTGTAGACGCCATTGAATGCTGTCGTGAACCCGCTCATGCTTGCAATGCCGAGCTTTTGCGGCGCGTTGCTCTTCAGTTGAGCGCTATCACTTTCTGCATAGCTTCCCGTATAGATCATTGTTTCCATTGCTTCGCTCCTCGGTTGGAAGACCGAAGAAACGGCATGCAATAAGCGTACCCGGAGAGCCGATTGCCAAGAGTCTGTTAAAAGTGCGGCCATAGCATGCGGGACACGGCGAAGGTCGCCATCTCGACATAGAACAACATGAAGCCGAGCATGATATAGCGGTGCACATCACTGGTGAAACGTGACTTCTGCGCCAGTGCCGACCGGGTAAGCTCGTCAAAATGGGCGCGCATGAAAGCCTGTTTCTTCGCCTCCGAGCTTTGCCAGCTTTGCAGCATCAGGATTGTGCCGACGGTCGCCAGGCTGAAGACCCAGACCAGATAAAACAGGAACCGGACCAGGCTGACATCGCCCCAGCGAAGCCAGACACCAACAGCCACCACACCGACGCAGAGCGCCGAGAAATATATCAGCGTGCGCCATTGCTGCGCCTTGGCAAACCGGATGTTCGCCGAAGCATCCGTATAGAGGAAAAGAAACTCCTGCCGGGTATCGGAATCGATGTCCCGGTGAGAGTCATGATGCGCGGCCGCACCGTGCATGTGTTTCGGTTTCTGCGGGTCCGCTCTGGACAGTCCATCAGCCATGGAAGGTCCCTCCAGCTTGCCTGTCTCACACGGATTATGCGCTTTTGATTATTATTGAATCAACTCTTTAGGGTCTAAAAACGGACAGGGTTTAAGGATCACTTGCGTCTCCCCCTCCCGAACCAGTTCCGGCGCGCCGCCGCGCTTGATCAGATAGGTCCGGCGTGGCTCCGGTGCGGACCATGTCAGAACCTGGTCGACCACCAGACGGTCGCCGGAGATCCGGTAGGCGGCACGTCCCATTTCCAGAACACGCATACCGGAGAGCGTGCCGTGCCTGGGCAAGGCCCGGACATAGATCCCCCGGTGAAATGCCATCACCGCCGTGCCGCTGCATTTCGGCTGCCCGTCCGGACCGGCGATCCCCCACACCCCTTCCACCTTTTGCTCTGCCCCGGAAGTTGCGGCCGAAACGGCAGCACCTGAAAGGCAGAGCGTTAAAGCGAGTATGATCAGCAGCGCCAGTGACCGGCCGTGTTCCATAGCTCAGGCAGCGCCTTTCTTGCTTGCCAGGAAAGCCTGCATCATGGTTTGCGGCTCACCTGTTTCGTAGGCGGCAGCAAAAGCCTCTATCCCGGCTTCGATGCCCTCTTCCAGCGACTCTTCTTCCCAGACCTTGAGAAGCTGCTTCTGGATACGGATCGCCGCCGGACCGGCCTTGGCTATCTCGGATGCCATCTCGTCGGCGATCTCGAACAGCGACTCGCTCGTCACCATGCGCTCGATGAAGCCCCAATCGCGGGCAGTGCGAACGTCAATGGTGGTACCCGTGTAGATCAGGTACGACGCCTTGCCCCAACCGATCAGGCGTGGCAGCAGGGCTGCTTCGATCACCGATGGGATGCCGACCTTGACCTCGGGCATGCCGAACTTTGCATTTTCGCCTGCGATCCGCATATCGCAGGCTGCGGCGACTTCCATGCCCGCGCCCAGACAATATCCGTCAATGGCGGCAATCACCGGCACCCGGCATTCCCGGATCGCCTTCATCAGGCCATGCAGGCGGGAGATGAAAGCTTCCGCACTGTCCGCATCGCAAGCTGCCATCTCGTTGATATCGGCACCGCCGATGAAGGCCTTGTGCCCGGCACCGCGCAGGATCACCGCGCGAACGCTATCATCCGCCTCCAGGGCGGTGATCGCCCCGGTCAATGCCTCTATCCCCTCGGAGCCAACGATATTGATCTTGGCGCTGTTCTCCCAGGTGATCGTGACGACACATCCCGTGCCACGCTCCTCGCGGCCGATTTCAACCGGCATTCTCAGTATCCTCCATATCTTCCGGGCGTGCTTCGAACGGCTCGCCACCAAAGTCTCTTATCATTTTCCGGATCGCCTCGGCGACGTCATCCAGCACAGCCTCGTCCGTGCCGCGCGCAACCAGGGTGGTGCCGAACCCGCCTGCCCGGTAATAGGGGTAACTGCCGATCTCCACATCCGGGAACCGGTCCTGGATTTCCCCGAGCGCGGCGGCAACCGTTCCCTCTCCGATAGTGCAACTGACGGAGCGGGACTTCATCTTGCTTCCATGCTTCAGCTTCGGCAGCAGTTCCAGCACCATCGCCTGGAACACGCTCGGCACGCCGGCCATGACATGCACATTGCCGATGATGAAGCCCGGCGCCACCGAAACGACATTGTCGATCAGCGTGGCCCCTTCCGGAGTCTCCGCCATCTTCTTCCGGGCCTCGTTGAATTCCCGCCCGATGGTTTCGTAATGCACCGCCATCCGGCGCATCGCTTCGGGATTGCGGATTACCGGCTTGTTGAAGGCCGCCGCAATGGACGCGCAGGTGATGTCGTCATGGGTCGGGCCGATCCCGCCGGAGGTGAAGACATATGTGTAGGCTTCCGAGAGCGCCCGGACCGCCGCGACGATCTCCCCCTCCTCGTCCCGCACCACCCGAACCTCGGAGAGGCGGATACCGGTTTCGGTCAGTTTCTCGGCGAGAAATCCGAGATTCTTGTCCTTGGTGCGTCCGGACAGGATTTCGTTACCGATGATGAGGAAGGCGGCTGTGACGGTTTCGTCTGACATGATGGACCGGGATTGCTATGACGGATCAGGAATTTAGAGTCCCGGAACCATGAGACAACGGACGCCCCGATGCAACTTCCGTCGCCGCTTTACGAAGGCACGCTGATCCAACGTTACAAGCGCTTCCTGGCCGATGTCCGTTTCCCCGACGGAACCGAGGTCACGGCACACTGCCCCAATCCGGGCGGCATGATCGGCCTGAAGGATCCGGGCTCCCGCGTCTGGCTCTCGAAATCGGATAATCCGAAGCGCAAGCTCGCTTACACGTTCGAGCTGATCGAGACATCCGGCGGCCTTGTCGGTATCAATACCGGCCATCCGAACGCCATCGTCGAGGAAGCTGTGCGGGACGGCACCATCACCGAACTCGCCGGATATGAAAGCCTCCGGCGCGAAGTCAAATATGGCGAGAACTCGCGGATCGACCTTTATCTCGAGGATCCGGAAAAGGGCATCTGCTATGCCGAGGTGAAGAACGTTCACCTAAAACGCGACGATGGCCCGAACCCGGGCGCCGCCGAATTTCCGGATGCGGTGACCAAGCGTGGAGCCAAGCATCTGGTAGAGCTTGGCAACGAGGTGGCAAAGGGCAACCGGGCTGTCATGGTCTATCTGGTGCAGCGCATGGATTGCGACAGGTTCTGCCTCGCCGACGATATCGATCCGGCTTATGCGGAAGCACTCAGGGTCGCGCGCGAGGCCGGTGTCGAGGCGATCTGCTACGACACATCGATCACCACAGAGGCTATTTCCGTCCGCCGCCAGCTCCCCGTTGTCTGGCCCTGACGGCGTTTTCCGGGCTGGATTGACTTGACGCTCGCGCCCTCGGGCCGCATTTATGGCAGACACATTTACTGACATTGCGCGGTTCATGCCGCGCCATTTGGAACAGCATGCAAGATCCTTCACTCGCCCAGGATGAGAATTACCGCGCCATCAAGCTGCATGGCCCGCTTGATTTTCAGGGCATGCGCCTGGCCGGACGCCTGGCCGCCGAGACCCTTGATTATCTGACGCCATACGTGAAACCGGGCGTGACCACGGAAGAGCTGGACCGGCTCTGCCACGAGTTCATTCTGGAGCATGGCGCGACACCGGCACCGCTCGGCTACAAGGGCTTTCCGAAGTCGATCTGCACCTCGATCAACCACGTTGTCTGTCACGGGATTCCGGGCCCCAGGAAGCTGGAGAACGGCGATATCCTGAATATCGACGTCACCGTTATCCTGAATGGCTGGCACGGCGATACCAGCCGGATGTACGGCGTCGGCAAGGTCGGCGTGAAGGCGCGCCGGCTGATGGACATCACCTATGAAAGCCTGATGCGCGGCATCGCCGTGGTGAAACCGGGCGCCACGCTGGGCG